>NZ_JAVRBM010000016.1:0-136809 GCF_034531255.1 Nostoc sp. ChiQUE01b
TGGGATTTTATTCTTGATGCTTTATTTGCATCAAATTTTTCGTGAAATGGTATGAAGAACTGGGTTTGCGTGGTCGTCTGGATGCCCTGCGGACTCGTGATGGGCAAACAATTCCCTATGAACATAAACGCGGTCGCTGTCACCGCGATGAGAATAAGCAACCCCAAGCTTGGGAGAGCGATCGCTTACAAATTCTCGCTTATGCTTACTTATTAGAATCCGCGCATGGAATTACAGTTAAGGAAGGTCGGATTCGCTATCACGCTGATAATGTAATCGTTCATGTCCCGTTAGATGAGGCAGGACGTTTAAAAGTAAAAGAAGCAATTCGACAAGCACGTACTCTCAGACAATCCGCTTACCGACCACCTGTAATTGATAACGAACGATTGTGCGCCCGTTGCTCTTTGGCTCCCGTCTGTTTACCAGAAGAAGCGAGACTTGCCCATAATCAGGAATGGCAACCAATTCGCTTATTTCCTGAAGATGATGAACGGCAAATAATTCACATTTTAGAACCTGGGACATCAGTTGGCAAAACTGGAGAGCAAATTAAAATTACCCGTCGCAATCAACCTATTGAGACTGTTCCGGCTCGTCAAATAGGACAGCTTGTTTTGCACAGTTTCTCGCAAATCTCGACTCAAGCACTTCACTTTTGCACCGACCAAGGTATCGGAGTACATTTTATTTCAGGAGGTGGTCGCTATCTTGGTAGTTTTGATACTCGCTCTGGCAGCATTCAACGGCGAATTCGTCAGTATGCAGCACTGAGCAATCCTGATGCTTGCCTAGAATTAGCCCGGAAATTGGTAATTTGTCGCGGTCAGGGACAACGCAAATTTTTAATGCGAGGTACAAGAGGTAAAGCTAAAACAGACAATTTAGACAAAGCGATCGCTCAAATGAAAGCTGTACTCAAACAAGTTCCCCAAGCAAAATCTCTAGAGTCCTTATTAGGATTTGAGGGTAATCTTGCTGCTCTATATTTCGGTGCTTTACCCGATTTGATTTCACAAGAAGTATCAAAAGAATTACATTTTGCTGGCAGAAATCGCCGTCCACCACTAGACCGATTCAATGCAATGCTGGGCTTTGGTTATGCCTTATTACTCAAAGATGTGATGAACGCCATTTTAACCGTTGGGTTGGAACCTGCTTTAGGTTTTTACCATCAGCCGCGATCGCAAGCTGCACCTTTAGCATTAGATTTACTAGAAATATTTCGAGTGCCTTTAGTAGATATGACAGTGATGGCTTCAGTTAACCGGGGTCAATGGGATACCAAAGCAGATTTTGAGATTCGAGGAAAGCAGGTTTGGTTAAGTGAAGTTGGGCGGCGCAAATTTGTTGAATTGTATGAGTGCCGAAAACAAGAAAGTTGGAAACATCCAGCTACTGGTTACTCTCTTACTTATCGTCGTTTATTTGAGTTAGAGGTGCGGCTGCTAGAAAAAGAATGGTCTGGTGAGGGTGGTTTGTTTGGTCAATTAATATTGCGGTGAGGTATAGCAATGGGTGAATCACAAAACTGCTACCTGATTTGCTATGACATTCGCGATCCTAAACGTTGGAGAAAGGCTTACAACTTACTCCTTGGATATGGCGAAAGGATGCAATACTCTATTTTTCGCTCTTGGTTGACTATGCGATCGCGAGAAAAACTACGCTGGGAACTTGAAAAAATACTAGCTCCAGAAGACAGTTTGTTACTAATTCGTCTGTCAAATCAGTGCGTTACTTCTATTCCAGCTTACAATCGCCCTGGTGCTTGGTCATCTCAAGAAGAACCCTATCGGATTGTCTAATGCATGGATCTTTACTTGTGGAGCCTGCAATAGACTCAATAAGTGGAAAACTGTTGCTACGCTTAGTTTTGAGCGTTTTTAGACTAACAGGAGGTGCTTGCATTTTCTTTCGTGAGGTGAAAAGCTAGTTCAGGTAAGCTTTTAAAGCTCAGGCGGAAACTTTAGAGTTAGAATTTTAGTAAAGAATTGACCGCTTCATTGCTTTTCTAAGCCAAGTGCTTGCAAAATAGCAAATGAGTGGTGTTCTGATAGGGGTTTTGGCGATCGCTCTGACCAAACCTTAGATGCCGTTAGGCGTTGATCACTAGAAATTACTGAATTAGCGCTCAATGGCATGATTGCTGACCAAACCTTAGATGCCGTTAGGCGTTGATCACCTCAGTTTGCGATTGAACTGAATCCATAATTTAACCTGACCAAACCTTAGATGCCGTTAGGCGTTGATCACCACCCAAACCCAGAAACAAGAGCAGCATTTTGGGACTGACCAAACCTTAGATGCCGTTAGGCGTTGATCACTAGTTGAAGATGCTGTAACCTTGCCCATTATTAACTGACCAAACCTTAGATGCCGTTAGGCGTTGATCACTCTACTGCTCCTGAGCATAATTCTTTAGATATTTTGTTCTGACCAAACCTTAGATGCCGTTAGGCGTTGATCACTTGCACTTGGCTATGAAGTAACGCTTCTGTTTGCGCTGACCAAACCTTAGATGCCGTTAGGCGTTGATCACAATTCCTAAATCACAGCTGACTTTGTGCTGAGATACTGACCAAACCTTAGATGCCGTTAGGCGTTGATCACATGCCAGGGGGATTCGTTTATAACCAGTTCCGATTCTGACCAAACCTTAGATGCCGTTAGGCGTTGATCACTTACAGAAGACCTAATCATATTTAGAAAGAGTACCACTGACCAAACCTTAGATGCCGTTAGGCGTTGATCACATTAACGGGCTTTTAAATGTAATTGGAGTACCCTTGTCTGACCAAACCTTAGATGCCGTTAGGCGTTGATCACACTAAAACTAATTCAGAAATCCTAGACCAGCTAAAACCTGACCAAACCTTAGATGCCGTTAGGCGTTGATCACGATCTAAGTTCTTTCTGTCCGTAGTCTTTGACGGCTGACCAAACCTTAGATGCCGTCAGGCGTTGATCACTTAAGTCCAATTGGTCTTAACATTTGTACACATTTTTGACTAAACGAATGGCACTAAGAAAAGCTGTAAAACTTGCGGAATAAGGATTACAGCTTTTCATGTCAGAGAGCGAAGTCATGGCATGAGTAACCGCGATCGCTGAAGGGAAGGGTTTTTGGGTTTCTGCATAGATTCGGGAATCATAACTAATTGGCCGGACTTAATATTAAATGTGGAACAGCTTAACAAAGTTTGGGGGTTTAAGTCCCCTGTCTCTATAGACACTTTTGTTTTGTGTCAGGGTTAAATCCCTGTTACAAAACGTAATTGCGAATTGCGAATTGCGAATTGCGAATTGGTTTAACACTTTTATCCATAAAAAATATGAGTGATGCCTTTAGCCGACTTGCACCCTTTATCCAAGAATATATATATCATCACCAGTGGACTGAATTACGTCCAGTTCAAATTGCCGCTTGTCAAGTTATATTTGACACTGATGCTCACTTGCTAGTTACTGCTGCAACTGCTGCTGGTAAAACAGAAGCAGCTTTTCTACCAGTTTTGACTTTATTACATACCAACCCTTCTGCCACAATTGGCGCATTATATATTAGTCCAATCAAAGCTTTAATTAACGATCAATTTGAGCGTCTCAATGACTTACTCAAAGAAGCAGATATTCCAGTTTGGCACTGGCACGGCGATGTTTCGCAAACTCGAAAAAACAAACTGTTAAAAAATCCGCAAGGCATTCTTCAAATTACCCCAGAATCTCTAGAAAGTTTGTTAATTAATAAAAATAACGACCTACTTCGCTTATTTGGTGATTTAAGGTTTGTCATCATTGATGAAATTCACGCCTTTATGGGTTCAGAACGCGGTTGTCAAATTATTTGCCAATTACAACGTTTAGCGAAGTTGACGCAAAAACAACCGCGTCGTATTGGTTTATCGGCAACTCTTGGTGATTACTCAATAGCTGAAAATTGGCTGCGATCGGGAACAGATAAGGCAGTAATTACACCAAAAATTGACGGTATAAAACGCCAAATCAAAATAGCTGTAGAACATTTTTATATTACTGATGAAGTAGATGAATTAGAGGCGACAGCTGATGAACAATATATTTTCAACCTCAGTAAGTCTCGCAAATGCCTGATATTTGCTAATAATCGCACGCGTACCGAATCTGTAATTGCATCTTTGCGACAAATTGCCACAAAACAAGGACTACCAGATATATATCATGTGCATCATGGGAGTATATCTGCTAGTTTGCGGCAAGCTGCTGAAAATGCGATGCGTGAACACAACAATCCAGCCGTCACCGCCGCCACTTTGACTCTAGAATTAGGCATAGATATCGGTCATTTAGAGCGAGTGATTCAGTTAGAATCACCCTTGTCTGTAGCTAGCTTTTTACAACGCTTGGGACGCAGTGGTAGAAGAGGTGAAGCTGCTGATATGCGCTTCGTATGCGCTGAAGATAAGCCTTTACCAGAGGCTTTTCTACCAGAGCAAATCCCCTGGCAACTTTTACAGTGTATTGCAATAATTCAACTTTATTTAGAGGAACAATGGATTGAACCAATTAGACCAATTAAATATCCTTTGAGTTTGCTTTATCACCAAACCATGAGTATTTTAACAGCAACAGGGGAAATTTCAGCTAATGTTTTAGCTAAACAGATTTTTAATCTGCCGCCCTTTGCTGCTCTTTTAAAAGAAGATTTTCAACTCTTGTTACGCTATTTAATTGATATTGGTCATATTCAGCATACTGAACAAGGTAAATTAATTTTGGGTTTAGCAGGAGAAAAAGTGGTAAGAAAATTTCAATTTTATGCTGTCTTTGCTGAACAACAAGAATATATTGTTAAGCAAGGTTCAACAGAAATTGGCAGTATTGTTATACCACTTCCTGTTGGTAATCAATTTGCTTTAGCTGGTAGAAGTTGGGAAGTCGTAGAAGTTGACTTTCAAAAGAAGACCATTTTTGTTAAACAAGCTGAGGGTAAAGCTAGTATTTATTGGCGTGGTGGTGGTGGGACTATTCATACCAAAGTTTTGCAACGAATGCAGCAAGTCTTATTTGAGAATATCGAGTACAGTTACTTACAAAAAAATGCTTTGCAACGTTTGCATCAAGTTCGTCAATTGGTGCAGCAGGTTGGATTAGATAAGCAGAATATTTTGCAATTAGAAAAAGGTAAATGCTGTATTTTTCCTTGGATGGGTACGGTTGCTTATCGCACCTTAGAAAGATTAATCAACTCATACTGTCGGGAATCGTTAGAAATTACAAGTATTGGTGGAGTAAATCCCTATTATTTGACAATTAAATTAGGTAAGAACAAATTTAAATCCCTTTATCGTGAAATTGCTTCATTGTGCGAACAAAGAATTATCCCAGAAGATTTAGTCAGTACTTCAGAAGCGCCAAAAATTCAAAAATATGATGGTTTTATTCCTCATTCACTTTTACGGAAAGCTTTTGCTAACGATTATTTGGATATGAGGGAACTCAAGCAACAAGTGGCATTATGGAGAAAATAAACTAATCTGCCTTTAAGTTGCATAATCCTTAGCCTCAGAAAGATGTTCTTATACAGAGAAGGGAGACGTCAGGATTCAATTTGAATGATTATTCGCTTAAATCTCTATGTGTCTGCATTCCCTGCTCACGCAGACGCAGCATCTCCCTAATTTATTAAGAACCCAAAAACTTTGTTTTTGAGTTTACGTATTTTCCCGGATTTCAGTGCTTATTGAAGGTGACTACGATAGAGCGCATAACAAATACGACATACATTACATTTCTGTGGCGTGTTATGACTCAACTGTAAATGGTTAAGTATTGGTTAATTCTGATAGAAAACTAGGTTGACACAATCAACTTTAAAAACTAGCCAATTCAAAAACTAAATAATTACTCGTGAAGTTTTTTCTAGAAAGTCAACGCTAT
The DNA here is from genome assembly GCF_034531255.1 of Nostoc sp. ChiQUE01b. Lineage (NCBI taxonomy): Bacteria > Bacillati > Cyanobacteriota > Cyanophyceae > Nostocales > Nostocaceae > Nostoc > Nostoc sp. ChiQUE01b. Next base: position 5,920 of record NZ_JAVRBM010000016.1, read on the forward strand.
AACTGATTAATATTTTTTTGTTGCTATTTAAAAGCTTTTTAATTGTTTGAAAGCAACAAAAAATACTTACTTTGTGCATCAGTTTGCTATAAATAGGAATAAAAAATTATGGCAGTTTCACTAACAAAAGGACAAAGAGTTTCACTTGAAAAAGTTGCTCCTGGCTTAACAGATGTCTTTATTGGACTTGGATGGGACATTAAAGCTACAGATACAGGTTATGACTTTGATCTCGACTCTTCAGTTTTCATGTTGGGTATTAACGAAAAACTTATTTCTGACAACCACTTTATTTTTTACAATAACCTGACAAGTCCTGATACTGATAAATCGCTTCAGCACATGGGAGATAATCTTACGGGTGCAGGCGAAGGAGATGATGAAGTTATCAAAGTTAATCTCAAACAAGTACCAGCAGATGTTCAAAAAATAGTTATTACTGTAACTATTCATGAAGCACAGCAACGTAATCAGAATTTTGGTCAAGTTAAAAATGCCTTTGTGCGTATTGTCAATGCTCAAACAAAACAAGAAGCAGTCCGCTATGACCTTGTTGAAGACTACTCTGTAGAGACAGCATTAATCATGGCAGAACTTTACCGCAAAGACGGTGAATGGCGTCTTAATGCTGTAGGCTCAGGCTATCAAGGTGGCTTGAAATCACTACTTGAACGTTATAGCTAAGAAAGATATTAGAGAGTTATAATATTTTTTCTAATATTCATGCAAAATTGGATTTATAAACCTCTATTACTTTATATTTGATACTTGTTAAGAATTTAATGTTGAAGGCTTACAACATTAAATATACAGAGCAAAGCTTAGATGCAATCTTGTCAATTCAATATACCTTGAAATAAATTACATGGGAATTAACCTACAAAAAGGACAACGCATTTCACTTTCTAAAGAAGCTCCTGGGCTAACAAAACTGATGTGCGGACTGGGCTGGGATATAACAAAACGTTCAGGTGGCGGTTTTTTTGGTGCTTTTAGCAACGCTTCAGACTTTGATTTAGATGCCTCTGTAATATGTTTAGATAAAAATGGCAAAATAACAGATATAGGCAATATTGTTTATTTTGGTAATCTATCTCACAAATCAGGAGCTATTACCCATCTGGGTGATAATCTCACAGGTGCAGGAGAAGGTGATGACGAACAGGTTCTTGTAGATTTAGCTCGACTACCAAAAGATATTGTAAAATTGGTTTTTACAGTTAATATTTATGATTGTATTACTCGCAAGCAAGAATTTGCACAGGTAAAAAATGCCTTTGTACGCCTAGTTAATACATCTAATAATCAAGAACTCGCTAAGTATCATCTATCGGGTTCTGAATATAAAGGAATGACCGGAATGATTATGGCTGAAATTTACAATCATAATAATGAGTGGAAATTGGCAGCTATTGGCAACGGCATTAACGTTAATGGTTTAGAGGGACTTGTGAAAGCTTATGCTTAAGTACATATTAGGTTACTCAAATCCATAGCAATTCAGAATCAAATTCATTTACAAAAATAGGTAATAATTATGTCAATTAACCTCAGTAAAGGTGAAAGAATCAATCTTTCAAAAGAAGCACCAAGCTTAAAAAAGGCTGGAATTGGTTTAGGATGGGATATCAATGTTACAGATACAGGTTCAGCTTTTGATTTAGATGCTTCTATATTTATGTTAGGTAGTAACGGAAAAACTCCTAATGAAAAATATGTTGTATTTTATAACAATTCACAATCACCAGATGGTTCTGTAAAACACGAGGGAGATAGCAGAACTGGAGAGGGTGTAGGGGATGATGAAACTATTCAAATTGATTTGAGCAAAGTGGATGCTTCAGTTCAAGAAATAGTTTTTGTCGTCACTATCCATGAAGCAGAACAAAGAAAGCAAAACTTTGGGCAAGTCAGAAACTCGTTTATCAGAATTTATGACAACGCCACAGAAAAACAAATTGCTAAGTATGAATTAGATGAAGATGCTTCTGCAGAAACTGCAATTGAGTTTGGTAAACTTTATCGAAAAGATGGAGAATGGAGATTCCAAGCTGTCGGTGCTGGTTATAAATCAGGGCTGCAAAGTTTTGTAGATCGATACGCTGCTTAGTATATATCTCATAAGTTAATACAAAGGGGGTATTCATTGTTGTTATTCCCTTTTTTTGCATAAAAAATTAACAAATTTTTAATTGATAAGATGTGTATGAAATGGAAATTGAATTAAGCAAAGGTAGCAGGTTTAATCTTTCTAAAGAAGCTCCAAATTTAAAGAAAGTAGCTATTGGCTTGGGTTGGCAAGTAAATCAAGCTGGACAAAGCTATGATATTGATGCTTCTGTGTTTATGTTAGATGCAGATGGTAAAATTCCCAATGATAAATATTTTATCTTTTACAATAACCTTCACTCACTTGATGGATCTTTAAAACACTCAGGAGATAATAGAACTGGGGAAGGTAATGGAGATGATGAAACAATTTACGTTGATTTGGCAAAAGTCAATCCAGCTATTCAGGAGATAGTTTTTGTTGTCACTATTCATCAAGGGCAAGAAAAAAATCAAAATTTTAGCCAAATCAAAAATGCCTTTATCAAGATTTACAATCACGAAAGCAAAAATTCTCTAGCTCGATACAATTTAAGAGAGGCTTTTTCTCAAGAGACAGCTTTGGAATTTGGACGCTTGTATAAAAAAGAGAATGAATGGAGATTTCAAGCAGTAGGAGAAGGCTATAGTTCTGGACTACAAAGTTTTGTAGATAAATATGTTGCCAAAACTAAACAGGAAGAAAAGAAAGTAGAGTCTAAAGTCGAAATTCCTCTAGTAACTTCTTATATTGATATAACAAAAAGAGCTGAGATTAACCTGTTAAAAGCCAAAGTTGATATTGTACTCAAAAAGAAAGGTATTGATAAAAATCTAGCAAGAGTTGCTTTGGTTTTAGATATTTCTGGTTCTATGAGCCATCAATATAATTCTGGTGCAGTACAAGCATTTCTTGAAAGAATAGTACCTGTAGCTAGTAGGCTAGATGATAATAAAACATTAGATGTTTGGTTTTTTGGATCAAAATACAAAAGGACAAAATCAGTCACAGAGATCAACCTTGATGGTTATATTAATAAAGAATGTGGTCAAGTAAAGAGAGCTTTCTTTGTTTTTAAAATGCCCTCTCTTATGATAGAGTTAGGTGGTGGAAACAATGAAGCTTCAGTAATAAAAGATGTAATAAAAAAGTATACTCAAGAACAACCTAGTAAACTTCCTACATTGATTGTATTTCTCAGTGATGGAGGTGTAACTGATGAGCAAGAGATTAAAAAAAGTGTTATTGATGCAGCAAAATATCCTATATTTTGGCAATTTGTTGGCTTGGCTGGTTCTAACTATGGAATTTTGGAAAGATTAGATACAATGGATGGTCGCATCGTTGATAATGCTGATTTTTTTCATTTAGATGATTTAGGAAAAATAACTGATGAGCAGTTGTATGAAAGATTGCTGAATGAATTTCCTAGTTGGATGAAACAGGCAACAGCAAGAGGTATTTTAAGTTAAACTTATGAAGCAAATATCGGATCAATAGATTGAGGATTTTATGCTCTATATTATCCGCAGTTAATAAAATTATCTTAAATAAAAAATCTATGACATAATAACTCCTGACTCTAAATAAATGTCTCTGTACCATCGCCTAAATTTAACTAAACCCAATCGCAAGCTAAAAGTCCCGATTTGGGAACGCATAGACTTGACTAGACCTGTAAAACTCCGTTGTCAGGTATGTCGTTCCCGCATTCAGTTTCGGTGGGAGTTTTGCCCTTCCTGTGGAAGAATTCTCATAGAGAGAAATAGCGAGTTTCGCCGTTGCATCTGGGTAGATGTTTCGGGAATGGACATTGAAGAGGAAAATAGAGAAGCAATCAATAGTATTCTCAGTGATGCCTTTTCTAAGCTCTACGGTGCATTTAGAAGCGTTGAAGTATTTTTGACATCAGATCCGCCTGAACCGAAAGAATGGGGAGACAATTTTACTCATATCTATGTATTTGCTGATAACCAACCAGTTGACTATCTAGGAGTAGCTACTTTTAAATTAGGAATGGTTACAAATCGTGCGATTATCCGCATCGATCAAGTATTCTATGCTTCTCACAATGCCAATCTTCATATTAATCAATTGTCTAACTTAATTGCCAATACCATAGCCCATGAAATTGGACATACATTAGGACTTGATCATTCTGCACTACCAACGGATGTAATGCATGATGGACTTGACCATATAATTCATAGCTTAATGCCGCCATCGTTTCACGCATCGCAAATAAACTCGATGAATCATGCCATTCGCAGAGAAGCGGGATGGAAATAATTCGGAATGATTAAAATGAGTTATTTTTTAGTTAATTTGTGGAGTGATCGCAAATCATAATTTAAGATTTTTCCAGTATTCAAAAGTTGATATCCGATAATAAATAAAGCAAATGACGCCACAACAACTAAAAGATGAACTGACGCGAACACATTACCAGTAAAAGCTATGACTACAATTCCTAGTGCTATCAAAATCTATCCTAAGTTAGGCGTTTTTAAACGTAGAGTATTTTAAATTGGAATGTGAATCCAGAATTCTGTGCCTTTTCCTGGTTCGGATACACAATTCAAAATTCCACCATGTTTTTCTACTACAATTTGGTAGCTAATTGACAGTCCTAGACCTGTTCCCTTTCCTACCTCTTTTGTGGTGAAAAATGGATCAAATAACCGCTTTTTAATGTCTTCTACCATTCCTAATCCGTTGTCAGCAATTTGGATAACAACAAATTTACCCTCTGAAATTTCAGTACGAATTATAATTTGCGGTTTATGATTTATTTTTATACTATCCATTGATTCTTCTAAAGCATCGATCGCATTAGTTAAAACATTCATAAATACTTGATTAAGCTGCCCAGGATAGCAATCAACTAAAGGTAAATTACCATATTGTTTAACTATAGATATATGTGAGCCAATTCCATTATTTTTCCAGCGATGATGCAAAATTAATAACGTATTTTCAATTCCTTCATGAATGTCAACTAGTTTTTTTTCTGCTTCATCATGACGAGAAAAGTTTCGTAATCCCAAAACAATTTCACGAATACGATTAGTACCCATATTCATCGAGGATAGAAGTTTAGAAAGATCGCTAGTAATGAATTCCAAATCGATTTTTGCAGCGAAATCTTCAATTTCTACTGTCGGTTGGGGATAATGTTGTTGATAAAGGTGCAAGAGAGTTAACATCTCTTGAAAGTATTCGTTAGCATAGGTTAAGTTACCATGAATAAAACTAACTGGATTGTTAATTTCATGGGCAACTCCAGCGACTAATTGTCCTAAGCTAGACATTTTTTCATTTTGGATCAGTTGAGATTGAGTTTGTTGCAATTTATGCAAGGTTTCGGTAAGTTTTTCAGCTTGAGTTTGAGCCTTTAAAGTAGCAGCGCGACTTTGGGTATAAAGTTGTGCATGATCGATGGCGATCGCTAGTTGATCGCAAACAGCTTGTAACAGGTTAATTTCACTGTTAGTCCAAATGCGATCGCCACTACAATGACTGCACACAATTGCCCCAATCTCTCCAGAATTACTCTTAACTGGTAGCATTAGTTGAGATGTAATCCCAAACTCAGTTAAAAGTTCTTGCGTATGATAATCAAGTTGTGATTTCCTATTAATATTTTCTATACAAATTAGCTCTTGAGAGAGAAGGGTTTGGGTCAAAAAAGTACTTTTTTGCAGTGGAATATTGCCTAACATACTTGCCAAGTTAGGGTTTCGCGCTTCATAGGTAATAGTTAAGCTTGGTTGGGATGGATTCGGTAAGTAACAAAGAAAGTAGCAACGGTCAATTTGTAATAAGCTACGAATTTCATTCACAGCTGTTTCTAAGATCATATCTAGGTTAAGAGAACTGCGGATTTGACTAGCTAAACGCAGTAATAAGGCTTCCCGACGGCTGAAGAGTTCTTCTCGGGCCCAGATTCGGTCAATAGCTACAGCAATATTATTAGCAATCCAATTTAATAGGTTATGAGTTGGTTCGGTAAATAATTGCTTGCTGAATAAAGCAATTATGCCGATTAATTGCTGCTCTACTATCAAAGGATAAGCAGAAAATCGAGAAATTGAAAATGTAGACTCGATAAGTTTTTCTGAATGATTAATTGATAGTTCTTCGTTAAAAATAGCTTGATGGTTTTGAATCATTAAGCCAATAGTATTATTGACTAAAGCGATATGATCTGGAAAATCTTGGGTATCGCTCAAAGCACTACAAGTAATATCTGTGCAATGAACACCAGCTTGCAATTGTAGCTGGTTTGTCTGTCGTTCAAATGTCCAGATACAAACAAAGCCGATATCAAGATATTGGGAAATAGTATTTGTACAATTTTGCAGAATTTCTGGAAGTGTGCCACTTTGAGATAAAGCTAAACTGACTTCTGCACTCAAAACTGACAAGCGCGATCGCTCCAACAAAGCTAACTCTGAAAGCTTACGCTGTGTAATATCTGTCCGAATTGAGACATATTGATAGGGCTTTCCATCTTGTCCTAACATTGGAGCGATCAAAGTATCCACCCAATAAAAAGTACCATCCTTAGCTTTATTTTGAATTTCTCCTTTCCAGATTTTCCCTTGGGCAATAGTTTTCCATAAATTTGTAAAAAATTCTTTTGTGTGGTATCCAGAATTGATAATTCGATGATCTTGTCCTAAAAGTTCTTCTGGAGAATATTTAGAAACTTCACAAAATAAGTCATTTACATAAGTTATTTTTCCATATCTATCAGTAATAGCTACCAGTGAATGGGCATTTAAGGCAAATCTAAAAGCTTCTAATTCTTGGATAGATTTTTTTAGTGCTATTTCATTCTGTTTATTAAGAGTGATATCACGAGCTACTGCATAAATCAATTTTTCTTCAGTAAAACCAGTCGCATTCCATGACAGCCATTTGTAAGAACCATCCCGACAAAGATAGCGGTTTTCAAAGCTGATTGCATCTACAGATTGTGTAATTTTTTGGGCTGCTGCAATAGTGGATTCACGGTCTTCAGGATGAATAAATTCGATAAAGGGTTTAGCAACAAGTTCCTGAGTTGACCAACCTAGTGTTTTTGTCCATACTGGATTTAAATACTTAAAATAACCATCAAAATTAGCAATACATAATAAATCTATAGAAATGGAGAAAAATCGAGAGTATTTTTCTTCAGATTGTTTGTACTCAGATTTAACTAGTTTCATCAACTTTTTAGGTATAAATATTTTTGGAGAAAAGTTAATACGTTTATCGTTAACATTGAAGAATCATTGCAATAAAATGTTTCAATCTAGAGACTTGTCTAATGTAAATTATGACTAAGACTGGTTACTTACGAATATAAACGTAATCAACTTGATAGTAAAGCCAATAAGTATCTACTAGTTTTTACTGAGTAAGCTAGCTGTTGACTTAATTCTCTACTAAATAAAGGTTTCCCTAAAAAGCTGTAAAGTAAACATTTAGATTTTAAATTTAAGATAAGAAGTGTTACGTAATTTTCTCTCTCTCATTTTCCTTAAGTAGCTAAGGTATTAAGACCGTAAGACGTAATTCGTAGTTAAGAATTACCAATTACGAATTACGAATTATTTTAAGCAATACTCCCGCGCTTTCTAGCTTCTTTGTAGGAAGTTCCCACGTTTTTCAAACCAGCTTTAATCATTTGTTGTTCGAGAAGCGCAAAGAAACGCGCTCGATCGCCACCTTTTACTACTGCTTGATTATGCGCTTCGGCGATCGCTACAGGATAACCATACCCTTTTTGAACTTGTGCTAACATCAGTCCCAATGCTTGGTCTAACATGGTTGCATTCTCTGCTACCCATGCCGGAACTTCAATTCGGGCGATTTCAGTACCAACGTGAACGTAGCAAAAGTAAATAGTTTGATCGCCGTAGAGTTCCAAAATGGGAGAATTACTGCGCCACAAGGTACTACGTTGTCCTGGTTTGAGTCGAGTTGCCCAAACAGAAGTATCTCGCAACTGTTCAAAAATTTTACAAGCTACTTTTTCTAGCTGATTTGGGCAATGACTTTTACAATCTGGCACTGGATGGGGACAAGCTAATAACCGTAAAAAGTTCATTGTTTCGATGCTACGAGAGGCGCTAAGATAGCCCATCAACGGAATTCGAGCATCACGCATCTGCTGCCAAGCTTCTAGGATGGGGGGTAAAATGCGATCGCGTGCATCCATCGGCAATTGTTCTAAAAACCAGTAAATTAGCGAACCATCTACCATCGCTAGCGCTGGCGTTTCCTCTTGGGCTGCATCACACGCCAGTTCTGCCAACACCGTTGTTTCTGAAGCAGTGCGGCGAAAACTCATCCATTCCTCAGTTCTAATTCCCCACTGCCGAGACATATATAAATCTTCTGGGCGGTAAAATACTTCTGGCAAACTATCGAGTAGGGGATGGCGATTTTGTCCGTAGTGCAAGACGACTCTGCCAATATTTAGCAGATAACAGTAAGCAATTTCATGATGGTTGGGGGCAATTTGAGAACCATCGGTAGCGATGACAGTATGAATTTTTGGAGGAACTGGGATATTGATGCAGGTTTCTAGTGGTTCTATTGGGGTAGCATTAGCAAAGAGAATGCGATCGCGCCATTTTTCCTGGCGATCGATTAAATCTTGTTGACACTCGTAAGCATTTTTTAAATGTTGTTGTGCCAGTTCTAAACTCTGACGACTAGCAGCAGCTTCTAAGGTCAGATGCTGACTTAAACCCTGCATTTGTCGCGCCAGTTTTGTTAGGTTAAGCATAAAAGTAAGTGCTGAGTTAGGAGTTAGGAGTTAAGAGTTTTCTTAATTCTTTATTATTTTCATACATCTTTTAAATATCTCGCTTTGTTGCCATTTTGATCAAAAATTAAAATAATTCGTAATTGATAATGACGCTCTCATACTTGCTAAGGTAATTCGTAATAGTAAGAAAGTTGGGGATTTAGACCCCAACAGTTAAATACTACCAAGAAAGACAATTACGCGCGAGTGTTTCGCCAATAATTACGAATTACGAATTACGAATTACGAATTAGTTAAAGCCAAGCTGAGAAATCTTTGGCAAACTGAGAAAGTGATAACAACTGAATTCGCGGATCGTTTTGAGCAGATTCCCTTTCTGCTTGGGTATTATAGCCCCAGTCTGCAAGGAAAAGTTTTACATCCTCAAGGTCTGCTTGCTGTTGGACTAACTGTAATGTCTTGAGTCTATCTTCTACAAACCAGAGACTAATCGGCTTGTCTTCTGCTGATTGGATTAATTCTCGCAAAATTTCATATTTGGGACGCTTGACTTGTTTCCCGAAGATTGCTTCTGGTGGTAAACTCACTCCTTCTTGTTGCAACAACTGTTGTACAAAACGCCCTTCTTTAGTTGTCACAATGTATAGCTTAACTCCACTGTCAATAGTTAATTTGATTTTTTCTACTACAGCCGGATAAAATCTATGCAGACTTAGCCAACCATCTAAATCTGTCGTAATCCATTCATCTCGCTGCTTATCTAGTTTCGCACCAATTTCTCTTGCTTGTAGCTTGTCATTTAACAAAATTTGTGGGGCAATGCTTATCCATTCATGAAGAATCTTTTCGTCAGGAATTCCATCTATCAAGGCTTTAATTAAAATGGGCATTTCCCAACCTGTTTCAATAACAGGTCTTAGGCGATAGAATCTCAAAGCTAAATCATCTGGCGGTGTGTCGTTAGCAGAAGACCAAATTTCACAGTAAGTACGCCATGCTACCTCAAAATATTCAATTAATCCGTCGCAAATCACTCCATCAAAGTCCAGGGCTAAAATTTTGGGACTACTTGCGGTCATTGGTTTGAGAATAAAACTGCTGTTGTCAGCTTATCCGACAAATTTAAATCATGCAGTAATTTTTGTTAGTCTTTTATAATTCATAACTTGCGGGAAAAGTATGGTGAAATTGTGACATTTGATTGGTTATTAATAGGTTAACGAGGATCTACAGCAGGTTTGCGATCGACTAAACGTATTTGGTTTTGCTTGACTACTACGGTGATTAGTGGTAAAGAACGTTTAGCTGGGGCAAGAACAACTCGACCTGAGAATCGTATTGAGATCCATGACTTGGACAAATAAAGTGATTCTTCTGAAGATCCCACTCAACTGTACATCCTAAATGGGTGCAGATTGGACTGATAGCGTACTCAGCAATCTGTGGCCCGTCTTGAATAATCAGATAATCAACGCTACGAGCTGGCAAGCCTTTTATCAGAATCGGAATTCCTCACCAATGGAGGTGGGGTATTAGGGACTTTTGCAAGAGACCTCCATGAGCCTTCGGCTCACAACCAAGGATGAAAGTAGACTTTACAAGACAGGTCTAATGTTCCATGATGATTCGATTTACCAAGAAAGGTCTACTAATATACTACGGTGCGATCGCATTAGGATTAATCTACATTTGTATTTGCTGTGGGTTGATTTTCATAAAATTGGCTTTTTAATAGTTGCGCCTGAACTTGAATTTTTAATTATTATTTATTCCTGGAGTATGAGGTTATTTATAAACCTCAGAGCTAGACTATAACCTAAGATATGTTCCTCACAAAATCTCTTCAAAATATATTCTCAAACTCTCTCCAGAGAAAGAACTCTTTATGACTTTGATTTTTTAAGCTGTTGATAGTCGAGTTCCAAGTTTTAAGAACTGAAAACCATGAGTGATAAAAATCAAGAAAATCAAATTAATCAACCAGTAAGCGAAGATCGGGATTCTCGTGAGCTAGATGTGAACGAAAGAAACTTAACCGCGAATCCAGGAGATAGAATTGCTGATAAGCCTCAATCAGTTGAAGAGAAGGCTAAACAGGCAGCTGTTGATGATGTACCAGACATTACAGGCGATAAAATCACAGTCCCGACTTACTTCGTTGTAGATGAACCCGACGGTGAAAAAAAGGCACTCCACCACGTTAAAGATGCTGAGGAAATTTCCGACGTAATTCGGGAAGCGCGAGTTGACGAAAATGGAAATCGAGTTTGGTGGTAGTTGTTTATTGAAGATGCAGAGAGACGGAGAAGTGATCAAATACTTTCTCCGTTTCTTTGTGTCTCTCGCTCTAATTTAGTATTGATAACTTGCTATATTTCGTTTTGCTTATCTACTGTTTCTGCAAGCGGATGAATTATTTTTCCCTCAAATTTTGCACCTAAACCGAGTCCTAATTTAATTTAGTAATCGTTTCTAATTCAGCTTCTAACTGCTCAATCGTTGGCAAATTACCTTGCAAAGCCTCTGGCAAAATATCTTGTAGCTGATACACAGAAACACCAATTGGCTTATGCATATCTCGCAAAGAATATTCGGCAATTACCTTATTTTTACTCTTGCATAGAATCATTCCAATAGTAGGCTGATCGTCTGGGTGTCTCAACAAATCATCCACCGCACTAACATAGAAATTCATCTTGCCGGAATACTCTGGTTTGAACTCTTCAATTTTCAGGTCAATCACTATATAGCAGCGTAAACGCAAGTGGTAAAACAATAAATCTATATAAAAATCTTCACCCCCAACTTCAAGATGGTATTGACTACCTACAAAAGCAAAACCAACCCCTAACTCTAGTAAAAAATCGCGGATGTGGTTGATTAAAGCACGTTCCAAATCGCGTTCTAGAAAATCTTCCCCTAAATTGATAAAATCAAAAGTGTAGGGGTCTTTTAATAATTGCTGTGCTAATTCTGATTGTGCTTGAGGTAAAGTGTGATTAAAGTTGGTAGTCGCTTTACCCTGACGGTGATACAACTTGCTTTCAATCTGGTGAACTAAAATATTCCGACTCCATCCATGCTGGATAGTTTGTTGTACGTACCACAAGCGTTCTGTTTGGTTTTTAATAGTATCCAAAATCCGAACATTATGACTCCAGGGAATTAGTGCAACAACTTGTTGCACTAATTGCTCATCTGGATAAGCTTCGCGCAAATGCCCGCATATACTTGAGGTTGCGAAGCGAAAAGCCTTTCATTTCTGGAAAAGCTTTCTGTAAGTCAGCCGCCAGACGATTAATAACTTTTGCACCCCAACCTTGCTGCTGTTGGCGATTCAAAATATCTCGTCCAATTTGCCAGTAGAGTAATAGTAATTCTTTATTGACTGCAACTGCGGCCCGTAACTGAGCGCTAGAAATTCGTGTTTTTAGTTCAGTTAAAAAATCTTCATAACCAACGATCGCAGATGCACTCTTTTGTGAAGTTTCGGATTTATCGTCTCTAGTCATAAAAAAGAATTAGTGCTATTTCTATTCTGCCAGTATCACACCAAATTTTGGTATCAGATACAGAGAAGTAAAACACTCTTTCTACCTGGGTAATAGACTTAGCTTGTGTACCTCACCAACTTGAACCTGCTGTATACAAGTATCCAGCGTCATGACAGTATTTTTGCTGTATCGGCGAAATAAGGCTGTGAGTGAAATTTGCCAGAATTTACGCAAGAGGGATCGCCACAACTTCAATATTTTTTCATTAAAAACATTTTTTAGCGCCCAAAGATTAAAAGTTATAAAAAGTCATCACTTATACCTTTGACATCAGAGTGTATAGCTTGAATAATATTATTACGTAAAAATCCATACTTGTATAAGACTTATATTTGATTTTTGCTAAATAGACTGAAAACAAAACGCGCGATCCAGCTTGTTCTCAGTTAGCTTGGCTTTTAAAAATCAAATTTGATTGTTATATAAACTGGTACTAATAGGGTTGCATTATGCATTTTTCGAATTCAATAACCAGCTTAAAAACTCGTCAAAAAAACAATCAAATAGGTAAACTTATTTTGACTCATAGCAATATTGTACTACTTACTGGATATTTAATCACTCTACCAATTTGTACATTGATAATTTTATCCTTATTCAGTCCTAGCTTATTTGCTTCCATTGGAAGCTCGTACCACTCAACATCGATTCCTTGGATAGATAATGCATCTGAATGCGAACATACTGGGAGAAATTGGAGCGATCGCAAGTGTTGGGATAATGAACACAATCCCATGTTTTGAATGGAGATTGCAGTCATAAGATATACAAGCAATTGGAACAATTACTTAATTTGACAAAATATGTTAACAGTCTTGGAATCAGATAAAAATGGATCTGTAACGCTGCGTGCAACTTTTACTCAAGCCTAACCTCCCAGCCCTATTTCCTTTCTTGATTGCAAAATAATCATCATAAATATGCAGTTATTGCATCGATACGGATTTACAATAGCTTCATAGATGCCATTCTAAATGAGGGAATAAAGATGGATAACCCCTGGTCAACACTAGGGGCTTTTTATTTAACAGCTACGCCTTAAACGTCAATACTGGACTCAACCGCGCCACAACGTCTACCATTTCTGCTTTAACTTACACATCAATATCGCCCGTGGATACCCCATCTATATAGTACAAAAATACTATATGATAGCGATCGCACCCTTGGAGCTTTTGTGAAAAGCCACGTATTGTTTTTATTTCGAGCTTAGTTAGGGAATACTAAACTAAGCACAGAATCTATCTATGACCTTTTTACACAAAATTACTAAAAAATTTTCCCGTAATAACTCTCAAAATCTTTCTGGGATAAATCCATCTGTAATCAGCCAACAACCTGTAGTGCTGAAGCAACCAGTAAAACCATCAAAATCAAAAACTCTAGCTGAATTAGAACAGGAAATAGCAGCACAAGGGCAGGTTAGCAGTATATCCCATCAAAAAAAACCTAGTAAAGCCAACAGAGGTATAGGTACTAAGTTGATATGGATAGCAATACTTATCGGCATTCCCGCAGGTGTGGTTTGGGTGGCGAATCTGCCTTACCCAATAATTCGCCGGAGTGTGGTGCAAAATGCGCCTTTTTTATTGCTACCCAGTTACATGAGCGTGGAACAAAACTATCGCCAGGCGTTGGCATCACTTGAGCAAGCTGAATACTTGATTGAAAAACCCACTAGTGCAGCAGATTTAGTGTTGGGTGAACAGCAACTGCAACAAACAAAAACACATTTGGATAACTTACCAGTTGGGTTGGTTGACGATTGGCCCGAATACAAATATTGGTGGTACGACTGGCGATTTAGCGTTTACGGTCTGAATGCAGCGCGTCGTCAAGTAGGAGAGCTTTCAGCCAAGGTTTTTCAGGAAAAAAACGCTCAAACCTTGCTCACTGATAATAGTCAAGCATTATTGAACGCAAAACAGCAGTATCAAATTGCTACAACAGTAACCGATAAAAAGTTGGCGATCGCAGCTTGGCGTTCAGCACTGGATAAGTTAGAAGAGATTCCCGGACAAACCTTAGCCGGAAAAACTGCTCAAAATCAACTAGATGCCTACAAACGTGATTTTAAAGAAGTTGTAGGATTAGCAGCGGGAAATGAACGCGTCAGTGCTTTAATTACCGCAGCACAGCAATTTTCTTGGCAAGCTGCAAAAGCTGGTCAAAATCCACCACACACTGTTACCGAATGGGAACAAATAGAAAATTTATGGTCAGAAGCCATTAACCGGTTAAAACAGATTTCTTCGTCAGATGTAGTGGGTTATGTGGAAGCACAAAAGTTATTAGCAACTTATGAGACTAATTTGGGTCAAGTTAAAGTAAGACGACAAGCTGAGTCCAGTTCTGTACAAGCTTTATTTATGGCACAAGGAGAAATAGAAAGTTTGGTGGGTTCAATTCCCACTGACCCCAAAAATTTGGATCGCAATCGTGTAATTAGTCAGTTACACAGCATTATCAACCAATTAGAAAAAGTAGAAAAAGGTACAACTGTTTATTTAAAAGCTCAAGAGTTATTGCTATCAGCAAATAATAAATTCAAGCAACTCCAGTGAGATTTTTCAAATGTCAACAACTAACTTCATCCTTTCAGCAACAGGATAAGCACAAAGTCCATCAGGAAGCGATTGAGTCAATTCAAAAATTAGAAATTTTATTCATCCGTATTCTTCAACATTCCCGTCAATAATTCCGACATCTTCCACAGGTATAGCAATCCTAAATCATTGGTAAAAAATTAGATCCCCGACTTCTCAAAGAAGTCGGGGATCTAAACACCGTGCATTTTCACAAATCAAATAGGATTGCTATATAACTAGGAAACTCTGGATGACAGTCGGGTTGTAGTACGTTGTATTTTTGATGGGCAAGGTTACTCAGTCAAACCAAAGTTGTAAAGAAATTTGAAGTTTAGCGAAAAACTTTTAAAAATCTCTAGACTCTCCAGCCGGCTAGAGAGTCTAGGATAAATTTAAGGCGACTCTCAACCAGGAATTTCTGACTGTTGATGGATGTCCCCCAGTAATCCAGCTTGGTCTGGCTAAGTTGTTCATTTTATCCCGTAAATCTATGACTCTCCAACTCACAGTTCCCAACATGGCTTGTTCTGCTTGTGCAAGCACCATCACCAAAACACTTCAGGCAGTCGATGCCAATGCTAGCGTTGAGGCTGATCCAACAACCAAGCTTGTCAGTGTAGAAACTCAAGCATCAGAAACAGCAATTAAGGAAGCGTTAGCTGCTGCGGGTTATCCAGTTACCTAACGTAGAGGATGAGGGGGATGAGGGGGATGAGGGGGAATAATAATTGTTTGCTTGCTTCCCCTGCTTCCTCATCTCCCCCTGCTTCCTCATCTCCCCTATTCAAGATTCTGCCACACCAAAGGGATTCATCTAGTTATGGATACTCTCACACTCAAACTTCGAGGCATGAGTTGTGCTGCTTGCGCCAACAATATCGAAAAGGCAATTCGCTCTGTTTCTGGGGTAATTGACTGCAACGTTAATTTTGGAGCAGAGCAAGCTATCATCAAATACGATCGCTCTCTAGCGAATTTAGAGAAAATTCAAGCGGCGATCGCATCTGCGGGATACTCTTCTGACTCACTCCAGGAAGAATTGCTCTTTGAAGATGATGCTGAGAAAGCGAGTAGGCAAGCATTACAACGCCAACTCTCCCTCAAGGTAGCGGTAGGAGGTGTAATTAGCATTTTCCTGCTTTTGGGGTCGTTGCCGATGATGACTGGGTTGAACTTGCCTCTAATTCCAAACTTCCTGCAAAATTCTTGGATGCAGTTAGTTCTGACAACACCCGTCGTGTTCTGGTGTGGTGGATCTTTTTACCGCAATGGCTGGAAATCCCTCAAGCGCCATACAGCAACGATGGACACGTTAATTGCTTTAGGTACAAGTGCAGCCTATCTATATTCTTTGTTTGTCACCATTTTTCCGAAATTTTTTATTGCTCAGGGCTTGATACCTCATATTTATTATGAAGTTGCCGCCATTGTCATTACCTTAATTTTGTTGGGGCGGTTGTTAGAAAATCGCGCTAGGGGACAAACTTCTGAAGCTATCCGCAAACTCATCGGACTGCAAGCTAGAGATGCCAGAGTTATCCGTGATGGAATAGAAATTGATGTTCCCATCGCCGAAGTCAGAATCAACGATGTGATTTTAGTGCGTCCTGGTGAAAAGATTCCGGTAGATGGTGAGGTGATTGCAGGCGCTTCGACAGTAGATGAAGCGATGGTGACGGGTGAAAGTTTGCCAGTCAAAAAGCAGCCAGGAGATGAGGTGATTGGGGCGACGATTAACGGTGCAGGTGCATTTCAGTTTCGGGTGACACGAGTCGGAAATGATACATTTTTGGCTCAAATTGTCAAACTGGTGCAACAAGCCCAAGGTTCTAAAGCACCAATTCAGCGCTTGGCAGATCAAGTGACAGGATGGTTTGTACCAGCTGTGATTGCCGTTGCGATCGCCACTTTCATCATTTGGTTTAATTTCACTGGCAACCTCACCCTAGCAACAATGACAACGGTGGGTGTATTGATTATCGCTTGTCCTTGTGCTTTGGGTTTAGCTACCCCCACATCTGTAATGGTAGGGACGGGCAAAGGTGCGGAAAACGGCATCTTGATTAAAGGCGCTGACAGCTTAGAACTAGCACACAAAATTCAAACCATCGTTCTAGATAAAACTGGCACTTTGACTCAAGGTAAACCCACCGTTACAGACTTTGTAACTGTCAACGGCACAGCTAATGGTAATGAAATCAAGCTTTTACAGTTAGCAGCAACGGTGGAACAAAATTCTGAGCATCCTTTAGCTGAAGCTGTGGTGAAATATGCCCAGTCTCAAGAAGTGAGTTTAACAGAGGTAAAGAACTTTCAGGCTAATGCAGGTAGTGGTGTCCAAGCAATTGTTTCAAATCAGCTTGTACAAATTGGTACACAACGCTGGTTAACAGAACTTGGAATTAACACCATGAGTATCCAGCAATATAAAGGTGCTTGGGAAGCTGCTGGTAAAACAGTCATTTTGATTGCTGTAGATGGCGAACTACAAGGAATAATGGGTATTGCCGATGCCCTCAAACCTTCATCAGCAGCAGTAGTGAAAGCTTTACAAAAGTTAGGTTTAGAAGTAGTAATGCTTACCGGAGATAATCGTAAAACTGCTGAAGCGATCGCAAGACAAGTTGGTATCTCGCGAATCTTTGCCGAAGTGCGTCCAGATCAAAAGGCGGCGATTATTCAATCTCTGCAACGGGAGAAAGGGAGAGTTGCTAATTCTCAATCCAAAATCCAAAATCCAAAATCTAAAATTGTCGCAATGGTAGGTGATGGGATAAATGATGCCCCAGCCCTAGCACAGGCTGATGTGGGAATTGCTATTGGTACGGGAACAGATGTAGCGATCGCAGCTAGCGATATCACCCTAATTTCTGGAGATTTGCTCTTAATTGTCACGGCTATTCAACTAAGCCGCGCCACCATCAACAATATTAAGCAAAATCTCTTCTTTGCCTTTATTTACAACGTCATTGGTATTCCTATTGCGGCGGGAATTTTGTTCCCTATCTTTGGTTGGTTACTCAATCCAATTATCGCTGGCGCGGCGATGGCTCTTTCTTCGCTGTCTGTTGTTAGCAATGCCCTCAGATTGCGTAACTTTCAACCAAAAATTAGCTCATAATTGCAGGGGAATTTAGGAAATGTTCAGTCAAAAAACGCTTTGGGGAAGCCTTACAGCTTTAGTGCTTCTCACTGGAACATCAGGCGTAGCATTAGCAGAAATGCCAAATCACTTGTCAGAGCAAAACAGCCAATTTCACCGTATCGAGCAACCTTTGGGCTTGAAAATTGGGGTTGCGATCGCTGGTTTAGCTTTAATTGGACTAGAGTTGTGGTGGTTTCTTCTCTATAAAAGTCCTGATTCCTGATTAGACATCTGGTGAAATGACGTAGGCACAATTCATGAATTGTGCCTACCAAGGATTTCGGGCAACGCAGAATTAATTTTCACTCCTATGTCTATTAGTGTTAGTCGTTCATCAGCAGCAACATTAATGCTCTTTCTCTGACCAACGCACAATCACTTTTTCTCACTGCTTTTTGTAAGTTTTCTCTCTGTTTTGCTTTGAGGAATCCTTTGACTGGCATGATGCACACACCCTTGGTTTATCTTGTTGTTATTTTATGCGACTTAAATGTGGAACAGTTTAGCATCAGGTCAGAGGAATTATATTAGTTTCCTGTGTCTGTGCGTCGATAATTACACTCCAATCATCGTTTTTCACAGCAGCTTCAAGTTGACGCTGACGTTCGGCTTCACTCGCATCTATTGTTTCTGACTCTTTAGAAAGGGTTGTATCAGCCATTGCTTTCCGCAGTTTTAGCTTTTTCTCTTCGTAGGCTTGAAGTTGGGCTTCTGACATTACCGCCTTAGTCGCTTCACCTACAGTACTAGCCCACATTCCGCAATCGGTTCCATTACCAGGTGGCGTACTTTCGAGTTCTGCTATCCACGCATCTCGCAAATCTTCCATTTCTTGACGTTTGGGAAACTTGAATGCTTGCACACGTACAAAAGCACACTTTTGCTCACCATTTTGGCGAAGATGGCTGTTTAGGGAAAGCAACACATTCCGAGAATAGCCAATGTACTGCGTACGGCGTTCTGCATCTAATACTGCGTAAACTCCGGCAATTTTAGCGTTCTGAGCAGCTACACTCCAAGCCTCAAAGTCAATGATTTCAGTACCATTGTTTGCCAGTTCAGGAGTTATACTCACCTCAATGGCGGCGTGTTCGTTGTCAGAACTATACAAAAAATCATGCAGTCCACGGTGGTTAATGGGGACATTTTGATGTTCAATTGGCGGATTGTGCTGAGTTTCCATTACAGTTGATCTCCGAGTCATTAATTAGTGATGTCTACGACGAGCTTCTCTACCAGAGGCTACACCAATACTTACACAAGCAAATATATGCCCTTAAAATATTGAAGCTTAAATCTACTCACATCTCCAAATCCTTGTTCTGACAAAGCAAAAACAACTATTAAACTTCTTATGAATCAATTGATACCTAAAAATTGGATGTTCATCAAACAGCGGCTTACCCCTTATTTATTTTTACTACCCGCCTTAGTTCTTTTAGGCTTAACTGTCTTTTGGCCTGCACTGCAAGCGTTTTACCTCAGCTTTACTAGCTATGAAGACATTGCCCAGCCGCCACAATGGATAGGTTTCGCTAACTTCCTCAAGCTTTGGAAAGATGCAGTTTTTTGGAAAACCTTAGAAAACACTTTTTTATATCTTGTAGGTGTAGTACCAATTTTAGTAATTGCTCCCTTAGTACTGGCAATTTTGGTAAATCAGAAACTGCGGGGAATGAATTGGTTTAGAGCAGCGTACTACACTCCAGTGGTAATTTCAATGGTGGTTGCGGGAATAGCTTGGAAATGGCTGTATGCAGAAAACGGATTACTGAATCAGTTATTTAAAGCTTTAGGTCTTTTTCCAGAAGGTATTCCTTGGCTAACTAGCCCAGCAAAAATTTTTGGCATTGTACCAATTTCTCTTGCCAGCGTCATGGCTGTTACCGTGTGGAAAGGATTAGGCTACTACATGGTGATTTATTTAGCAGGTTTGCAATCAATTCCTGCTGATGTGTACGAAGCCGCAGCTATTGATGGCTCTGATGGTATTAGCAAACATTGGGATATCACCATACCTTTAATGAAGCCATATCTAGCACTAGTAGCGGTAATTTCGGCTATTTCTGCGACCAAAGTGTTTGAAGAAGTCTACATTATGACTCAAGGAGGCCCACTCAGTAGCTCGAAAACGATTGTTTATTATTTATATGAGCAAGCCTTCAATAACTTGGAAATTAGCTATGCTTGCACTATTGGACTAGTGCTATTTTTGATAATTTTAGGATTGTCAATTTTGCGATTAACTATTAATCAGCAAGGTGATGATAATATCACAATTTAATATTGCCTTAATTTAAATATATTAAATTTAGAAAAATCATCTTCTCTCAGTTATGATAATCTTAAAATATTTAAATATCGAGAGTGCATGAAAACAGACACGATTTTTTACTTGGTTGATTTTGACATTAAACTACATACACCCAGATTTTTCACTTGTGAAAAATCCGGGTGTTTTGTTTCAGAAAAAAAGCGTGTCAAAGGTTGGTCATCTAATTTCTACTAACAACAATTTTAGCAATATAATCTTTAAGCGCGATCGCCTTTGTGCTCTTTGGGTACGGGGAAAGCCCTATGAATCTCACTGAATATTTATCTAAAAATTGAATTGGTAAAGGATCACGACCTGGTATAAGGGTTAGCGTTAATGTTGAAACTTGCTGACCATTTTTTATGATGTCTAATCCAATAATAACTTGCCCTTGCCAAATACAAGTTACATCAGAAGGGCAGCGAGAATCCTGGATAACTTGTGAAAACTTAATTTCAATATTTTCAGTGGGGAGGTAAGCTGTCTTTCCATATCTCAGATAAAATGGAGTATCTAAAGTAGTTCCAACTCTAGCAATCAATTGTTGATGATTACTTTGAGCAATTGATTGAACTTCTATGTTTGAAGGCTTAATATTTGATAAGAGTCCATAGCTAGGAAGGCAATTTGTTCCACCAATAAATGTTAATATAACTGCTGCACTTACTACACTTTTCATTTTTTATACTCCATAGTCAGGAATTTTATTATTAGTTGAGCCAGAAAGCAGACTTATAAATTCTTCTGTTTTTTGCTAAAGTGAAGCTTTAAAAGATAAAACGCAATTAGCTAACTTTTGTGCGTAGGCGCAGCCCGTCGTAGACATCGCTTTTTGCATAACCATTACAAGTGAGAGCCGTTTGGTTTCTCTCGCTTCAGCTAAAATACCATAAAACCAGGAATCTAAATACACAAGCTTTTTTCTGATTTCAAAAACTTCAACAGCGCTTTTCAAAGAATTTGTTGCTTAATTTATCTTGGAAGATTCACTCTAGTTTTACTTCTAGCATTATTAGTCCATATTTTAGCAATTATTACATTATGTAAAAGGGACATTATTTTTTCTCTGTTCTCAACAAGCCCAGCTTTTTGCGATGAGCAATGACCACGATTTCACAAGGCGTAGCCCGTCGTAGACATGGCTTTGAGACTAGGAAAATAAATCAAATGAGAAATGCTGATTTTTTCGTTGGTTCTTAACATTGGTTGTGATCGAGAGTAATTTAGATGCGTTTGCTCTGGCGATCGCATAACTTGAATCTTTAAAACTCGATAAAATCTCACAAGTAATATTTTCTCACTCAATAGACTACAAAAATCACACTTCACTCTTTTTTGTAGTGTAATTACATTGCATTGTATTCTAGAACTCCAAAGAGGTAAATTTGCTCTGTTTGTACCGAAAAATCACTGTAAAAACTGCCTCTAAAGCCTTCACTATAAGGATTTTTGGATATTTTTCTGAAATCTACCTCAACAATACCGAAAGAATAGACAATCCAATCTAAAAAATCGGCAATACAATCGAAATTTTGTTCATTTTAAATGTAAATCTGATTTTATATACTTTTACTAAATGTGGTGATTGCTGTTTTTATTAGTATTTTTTATTGAAAATGAAAGTAAAAAAAGCTTTCATTCATGTCGTTCATCTTCCTTTCGATATAGCAGTTTTCACTTGAGTAATAGGAGTTTAATTCTAATGGCAACTTCTGGCAATAGCAATCAAACTACTGGGTCACAAAGTACTAGCAACAATTTAACTGGTAATGGCAATTTTTCTTTCAGTGATGGCAAATGGCAGTCTACCGATGGCAGCAGTCTAGATAGTGGCAGTGGCTTTGGTGGCGCTGCTAGTGGTAGTAATACTTTCGCTTCCTTCATCGGTGGTGGTAACTCATCCACAACCAGTGAAGATGGAAAGTACAAATATAATTACGAGCGACCACTTGACGAGCGGGCTTTAACTGATACCAATAATCCGTTCAATCAACTCATCGGAGTTGTTGGCGGTGATATTAGTGCGTTAGGTGGTGGTAGCAACCCCTTTGGTGGTGCTAACGCATCTGGTGGTGGCGCATCTGGTGGTGGTAGCAACCCCTTTGGTGGTGCTAACGCATCTGGTAGTGGCGCATCTGGTGGTGGTAGCAACCCCGTTAGTGCTACTAACGCATCTGGTAGTGGTGCATCTGGTGGTGGTAGCAACCTCCCTGGTAACTTACCATTTAGCAGCACTCCGCCTTCAAAGGAAAGTGGTAGCAACCTACCTGAAACTAGCAACGGTCAACCTGTACCTTATAAGAGCGACAGCTGGATATCTGATATTCAAAAATTAGATGGTGCAAATGCAATCGGTAACAGTGGCCAAGGTAACGGTAACTGGCTATATGGTAGTAACAACACAACCGACGGTAATGGTAACTGGAATTTTGGTAGCGGTAACACAACCAACGGTAACGGTAACTGGAACTACGGTGATGGCGGCAAAACCGAAGGTAATGGCAACTGGGGCTTTGGTAACGAGAGCACAACCAACGGTAACGGTAACTGGAACTTAGGCAATAACAACGACATCCTTGGTAATGCCAATATACTACCTGGTAGTAAAAACGACGTTCTTGGTAGTGGCAACACTGCCAATGTAACTAACAGCAATCTCCTTGGAAACCGGATTGAAGCCAGTGGTGATGACAAAACACTCATTGGTAATGAAGGCTGGAATTTCTCTGTTAATGGCGAACTGATATCGCTAGGTAGTACTAAGCCTAGCCAAAATATAGGAACTGATGTCAGCAGTTTACTCAGTAGTTCTGACCTTGTAACATCCGCCATATCAAATCCAGGCTACAACAACCCAAATTATGATTTCTCTAGCATAGCCTAAAAGTTTGTAGCAGACAGGAGCCAGTTTTGCATCGGTAAGCCTGCCTATTATGGCAATCGCCCTTTTTGCCAACTTCAGTTGATTACATTTTGAATACAATACTTCTGGGTTAAGCTTTGCAGTTGACATTGCTCTCATTGAGCGGCGCAAGAATCAACCTTTTAGCACTTCAAGAATTTTAATCTGTTAGGACTTAAGCAAACTCTACGATTCTTGGCGTTCTTGGCAGTTCAATAAATTAAGCTTTTTAGCACTTTTTGCGTAAGTCCTATCTGTAATTAACCCAGAAGTATTACTCTCTGAAATGTAGTGGATAAGGTGGTTAATTTAAGTCAAATGCATAAAGACTATTTTTAGTAATTCGGCGCGAGTAAACGGTTTAGTCAGATATCCAGAAGCCCCAACTAATTTAGCTTTTACTTTGTCTACAATTCCTTTATTTCCAGTGACAAAAATAATAGGAGTATTTTGAAATAGTGAATTGTTTCGTATAATCCGGCACAACTCATAGCCATCGATTCCTAGCATGTTTAAATCTAACAAAATTAAATCCGGTTTGTGCCTGATAATTGACAAAACGGCTTTCACTGGATCGTTAATAGTCACTACAGAAAAATTTTCATTTTCTAAGAAATAACTAATTTCTTTAAGAATTGTGGGACTATCATCTACAGAAACGATTTTGTGAACTTTTTGTACCGTTACAGTAGCAGCCGTTACTCTTTGGGAAGTAGAATTTATGTTATTTGATATTGTTGGTTTCTGAAAGTTTTCTTTTGAAGGAGTAGAAATCTCTGGTAATCGCTGAACAGGAACTATTTTATCTTCAGGAATATTTTGGTAAGAATCGATAGTGGTACTTAGTTCTTTTTTGGTGTCAACTAACCCCAGAATCAATTTTGAGAAAAGCGTAGGCGTAGCCTGCCCTAGACATCGCTCCTCAAAAATCTTTGGTAATTTATCATAAGGTGGATCGGGTTCATGGAGGATAATCGCACCCTTAAGGATGTAAGGGTATAAATTGCGAGCTAGTTGAATTTCATCTTGATTTAAAATTACAGCCAGATGACACAGGCTAAAACCCTTCATCCAATTAATTAAATCTGGCTGTAGATTTGGTAAATCTTGGTTATCAAATTTGCTGTTAATCAACAGATATGGACGTTGATATTGAGAAGAAATTTTCGGGACAAAATCCTGCCAATTCTGTAATCTTATTTGGCAATATTCTAGAATTTTTTCTACACCTAACCTGCAAATTTTTGGCATTCTATTAAGTGGTTCTGTTAATTCATAAGTACCTTCTTTGATGAGCAAAAATGATTCAATTACCTCTTTAACTAATTCTTGAACCAGCACTGCTGCTTGTGTAGAATGTAGATGTTGTTGACTAACAAGCCAGGATATAGCCTGATACTCAGGAGGGTGGCTTCTGGAATTACTGTCATCTTTGATTAACTGACTGTGTGAGTCAGGTTCAAACATCAGCCGTACTTGAGAGCGAACCTCATTAGTCAGGAGTGGAATTTGCTGGCTAAGGCGTCGCAAATGGCGTTCTAGTCGGTCAAAGGGTTCCACGGAATGGGTAGCGTAAGTTATTTTGCCCTGTTCTAAGTAAATCGACCAAGAAACTGAGTTACTCAATACTTGTAAACAAGTACTGTCGGAACAGTTGGATAATTGTCTTAACAAACTTAGAGGACGTAGTTTGGTAAATGTACCTGAGTTATTCATATTTTTCAAGTTTTTTGCGGAATCAACAACCAAACATTTGTAGATTGAAAATATGAGCTATAAAGTATTCTCTTCTTTGTAATATTTTTCTACCCACAAATTATTTATTTGAAAATATGTACATATATTAAAAATTGTAAGTTTTCTAAGTTGTTTGTTACATTTGGCACATTTTACTTAATTTCTCTCAAACAACAACGAGGTATAAATAAAGGTAAGCATCTATCATAGCTAAATTATCAGTAGATGTTGGTTAATTTTGAATTTTAATAACTAATGACAACTCTTGAGTGAAGACCTTAACAATGACGTTTATTTATGCCCACTCACTCCAGAGGCAAATTTGATTCCAAGTTCGGGCAGTTACACTGGTATACTTCTAGAGTTAACGAGCTTAATTATGGTTAATTACTTTTCCTTAAAGAAACGATTCTTCTACATAAAATCTTTAAAAACTTATCTAGTAAAGTTTACGTATTTATTGTACTGTAGGTTTAATGGATATAACTTTTTGGTAGATACATTACAACAGGTAATGCTGGGTTTTGATAAACTCTTTTTTGCTAAACTAAGCTGTGGTCAAGTTCATCTTAAATATATAGAGAACTTTATGAAAATAATTTGTTTAATAAAGATTAGAGCATCTACCAATAGATACTATATTCTGTAGTCGCCTCGGCGATTGAAACTATATACTCTGAACAAAGGGAAATAAAGCTTTGGACTTTAACATAACACAAAAAGTTATGCATGATACATTACAACTTGATGAAGTAGTAGAATTTGCTGAGAACCCAGAACCACGTTGTCCTTGTGTACTTTTATTAGACACATCTGGCTCGATGCAAGGAGAGCCGATTGAGGCTTTAAATCAAGGTTTACTAAGCTTAAAGGATGAATTAGTCAAAAATTCCTTAGCTGCCAGACGGGTGGAAGTGGCGATCGTCACTTTTGATAGTAATATCAATGTAGTACAAGACTTTGTGACTGCCGATCAATTCAATCCGCCTATTTTGACAGCGCAGGGCTTGACTACAATGGGTGCGGGAATTCATAAAGCTTTGGACATAATTCAAGAGCGGAAATCTCAGTATCGTGCCAACGGGATTGCTTACTATCGTCCTTGGGTATTTATGATTACCGATGGAGAACCCCAAGGTGAGTTAGAGCAAGTGGTAGAGCAAGCATCACACCGCCTACAGGGAGATGAGGCGAACAAGCGGGTAGCATTCTTTACAGTTGGAGTAGAAAATGCGAATATGACGCGTTTAAATCAAATAACTGTACGTACTCCCTTAAAGCTTAAAGGATTAAATTTTATCGAAATGTTTGTCTGGCTGTCAACTAGTATGTCGGCTGTTTCTCATTCACAAATAGACGAACAGGTAGCACTACCGCCGATTGGTTGGGGGACTGTTTAATTAAAAATTGCAGCTTGATGTTTACACAGCTAGCTGCTAGAAAAAAAATTATGAACATATCAAAACAGATTGCTCAATGGCGGATTGTGGCTGCGTCTGTATGTGGTACAAGTCACTTAAAAAACAATCAATTATGTCAGGATGCTCATCACTGGCAGATATTGTCAGATAATGTTTTAGTGGCGGCCGCAGCAGATGGCGCGGGTTCTGCTAGCCTTGGGAAAGTGGGAGCGATGGTTGCTGTGGAGACAGCAATAGAAAACATTTCTACTAAAGGGCTGACCCGAAAAAGTTTGACTGATGATACATTGGTGCGATCGCTCTTAAATGATGCCATATTCGCCGCCAAAAAAGCTGTGGAGGATGAGGCGGCTACTTGTGACAAACAGCCTCAAGATTTAGCAACTACTTTAATTATGCTGGTTGCCACACCAGAAGTTGTAGCTGTGGTGCAAATAGGTGATGGTTTGGCAGTGGCAAAAGATTGTATGGGCAACCTGTTGGCACTGACGATGCCTGACAGCGGTCAATATATCAACGAAACCACTTTTTTAACTTCGCCTAATGCCTTAGATACAGCACAAATGAGATTATGGCGTACAGACATTGTAAATGTTGGTATCATTACCGATGGATTACAAATGCTGGCTTTGAATATGGTTGTTGGCGAACCTCACAAACCGTTCTTTTTTCCACTGTTTGAATTTGTCGCCAACATCGAGGATAAGACAGAAGCGAAGGAGCAATTAGTAAAATTTTTACGCTCAGAGCGGATTACGCAACGCACTGATGATGACTTAACACTCATTATAGCAGCATTCAACGACTCGTGAGCAATCAATTTACAGGTTTCACATCTTACAATAACTCCCGTTAGCGGTAATTTCATTATGCAGGTACTACGTTGTTCCCCTAAAAAAGAAATCCTCAGTCTCAATGTCAGTTTGGGACGTGGCGGTGAAGCTTGTGTTTATGCAGTGCCATCCGATAACGACTTGGTGGCGAAGATTTACCACAAGCCAACCACTGCCCATGCTGATAAACTCCAGGCGATGCTTGCCAACCCGCCAGAAAACCCTACGGCGAGTTTAGGGCATATCTCTATCGCTTGGCCAGAAGATTTATTACGGGCGGCAAATGGCAAAAATAGCATCCTGGGCTTTTTAATGCCACGTATTCAGGGGATGCGTCCAATCATCGACTTTTACAACCCCAGAACCCGTCGGCAACACTGCCCGCTATTCAACTATCAGTACCTGCTCCGCACGGCTCGTAACCTGGCGGCAGCTTTTGCAGCTTTGCACGCTAGTGGATATTGCATTGGTGATGTGAACGAGTCTAATATTCTCGTCAGTGATACAGCACTGGTGACTTTGATAGACACAGACTCTTTCCAAGTAATCGACCCAAATAACAATGTTGTTTATCGCTGTCCAGTAGGTAAACCAGAGTTTACTCCACCAGAACTACAGAATAAAACTTTTGCCCAGCACGATCGCGAAATCTCTCACGATTTATTTGGGTTAGCGGTGCTAGTATTTCAACTCTTAATGGAAGGCACTCACCCATTTTCGGGGATTTTTCAAGGTGCGATTGAGCCACCGCCTTACGAAGCACGCATTGCATCGGGCCATTTCACTTACAGCCAAAAGCGTTACGTACCCTACCTGCCGACACCCATTGCCCCCCCTTGGGAAATTCTCCATCCCAGCTTACAGGAACTATTTGTCCGTTGTTTTGAAGAGGGTCACAACAATCCCCAACTGCGCCCCAGTGCCCAGACTTGGCTCTCAGCAATCGCGGAAGCCGAAGATTCCCTAATTACCTGCACAACAAATCCTCAGCATCGCTACAACAACCACATGCGTAGCTGTCCGTGGTGTGAACGTACTGTACGATTAGGTGGACGCGACCCATTTCCATCACATCGGGCTATAGAAGCTAGAGAACATCTCCAACCGCGCATCAAAGCGAGAAAACGCTACGGTCAGACACCGCATTTTCCCCAGCGAGCCATGTCACCGCAGCAGCTAGTTAATTACTGGCAGCCAATGACTCCCAGCGGTTCATATAAACCTTCTAAAAAGTCAAAGTTGTACCCGATTATTTGTTGTTTGCTGGGTTTTGGTTTATTGGGATATGCAGACGTAATGATTAAATTTACTCAGCCGTTGGTTTACCAAAATGCTTACACCCAACAAGCAATCAAGTCTCCTAAGACAAATAATAAACTCAGCTTCGCTGATTCTTATCAGCAAGGTTATATTGCTTACAAAGAGCGAGACTATGAGAAAGCAATTGTCAACTTTAGCCAAGCAATTGAACAAGAACCGACACATGCTAGAGCAATTGTAAATCGTGGTAATGCCCGCTATAACCTGAAAGACTATGAAGGAGCAGTTACAGATTATAGCCAAGCTCTGAAAATCCATCCCAATCAAATCAAAGCTCTGGTAAATCGGGGTAATGCCCGCTATATGCTCGCCGAATATAGCAACGATCCTGATAAAGAATATAATCTAGCGATCGCTGATTATAATCGAGCCATTGGTCTGGATAATAATGAAATTGAAGCTTATATCAGACGGGGAATTGTCCGCGCCCAAATGGCTAAATACAGCGGTGAATCTCAACAAATTTACAAAAAAGCGATCGCAGATTTTACTC
Source organism: Nostoc sp. ChiQUE01b (assembly GCF_034531255.1). NCBI lineage: Bacteria > Bacillati > Cyanobacteriota > Cyanophyceae > Nostocales > Nostocaceae > Nostoc > Nostoc sp. ChiQUE01b. The sequence continues at coordinate 35,082 of NZ_JAVRBM010000016.1, forward strand.
AGGCAATAAAACTTAATCTCTCCAAAGCAGAAGGTTACTTTCAGCGGGGTGTTGTCTATTATCAAATTGCTCAATATAGCAGCAATTATCAGCAAGAATATAATCAAGCGATCGCTGACTTTAACCAAGCATTAACTCTCAGCCCTAAACTAGCAAAAGCATATCTCAAACGAGGTATGGTTCGCTATGAACTGGCACAATATGGCGGTAGTGAAGCTAACAAAAACCAGACAAAAGCTGTCGAAGATATACAGGCATCTGCGAAAATATTTCTTGAGCAAGATGACATGGATAATTATCAACAAGCACTTAGCAATATGTGCGTAGTTGTAGAAAACAAATGTGACCCTTTATTCCAAGGTTCAAGTAACATGGAAAAAACTAACTAGAAACAAGTAAGTTTTGTTACTAGCATATTATTGGTTTTGATTGAAAAAATCAAGCCTGACTAGGGTTAGCACCAGCTAATCCTAGTTATTTTATAAGTGATATTTTTATTTAATTGAGTAATTTATAGCACAAGCCTTGGTGATTAGGACATCAACAGATGATAAAACTTAGATACAAAAAGACTTTTCACCCAGTCCCCAGTCCCTTGCTATATTTCTGTATTTATAGATATTCATAGAGCTTTTATATAGAAAAGATTTTAATTTATCTTACCTTTATAATTTCATCGCAAATTATAGTTAGATTATTGACGGAGAAACAGAAATCAGAAACACATTTCTCTCCCTTGAAGTGCATCCTCTTCATCTCGAAAAAGTCAAATAATCATATCCCTACAAATCTCCGAGGTAATTGCATGAAAGCGGTGATTTTGGCTGGAGGTCTTGGTACACGCCTCAGTGAAGAAACCAGTATTAGACCCAAGCCGATGGTTGAGATTGGTGGTAAGCCAATTCTTTGGCATATAATGAAAACATACTCTGCCCACGGCATTAATGATTTCATCATTTGTTGCGGTTATAAAGGTTACATCATTAAAGAGTATTTTGCTAACTACTTCTTACACATGTCAAATGTTACCTTTGACATGCGCTTTAACCAGATGAACGTGCATTCTGGTTATGCAGAACCCTGGCGTGTCACCTTAGTAAATACGGGTGATAATACAATGACAGGCGGACGCTTAAAGCAAATCAGCGAACATCTTGGTAACGAAACTTTTTGCTTTACTTATGGTGATGGTGTCAGTAATATTAATATCACCGAGCTAATTAAGTTTCACAAAGAACAAAATAGCTTAGGAACACTTACCGCTGTTCAACCAGCCGGACGTTTTGGTGCTATTTCTTTAGGATATGAGCAAACCAAAATCACCAGCTTTCGGGAAAAACCGGAAGGTGATGGAGCTTGGATTAATGGTGGTTATTTTGTGTTAGAACCAGAAGTAATCAACTTAATTGCTGATGACTCTACGGTATGGGAGCAAGAGCCATTAGAAAAGCTAGCTGATATGGAACAGCTATCTGCTTTTAAACATCATGGGTTTTGGCAACCGATGGATACTTTACGTGATAAAAACTATCTCGAAGGGCTGTGGAAAAACAATCAGGCTCCTTGGAAGGTATGGTAAAAGAGGAGTTGGGAGTTAGGAGTTAGGAGTTAGGAGTTAGGGTTAAATGACAAATGACAAATGACAAATGACAAATGACTTTATAGATTTACTGTAATTTGAAGTGCGATAATACTAATGTATGATTTTGCGATTATAGGTGGGGGAATAGTTGGACTCTCAACAGCGTTGGCTTTAGGAAAACGCTATCCCAATGCCCGTATTTTAGTACTAGAAAAAGAGAGTCAATGGGCATTTCACCAAACTGGCAATAATAGCGGGGTAATTCATTCTGGTATTTACTACAAGCCAGGGAGTTTCAAAGCTAAATTTTGTCGTGATGGTTCTCGTTCAATGGTAGAATTCTGCCAAGAGCATGGAATTGACCATGAAGTTTGTGGTAAGGTAATTGTTGCAACTGAAGAACAAGAGCTACCACGCTTAGAAAATCTCTACCAACGCGGCTTAAACAATGGCATAGAAGTCCAGAGAATTAGCCCCGAAGAAGTTAAGGAAATTGAACCTCACGTAAGATGTGTAGGTGGAATTCGGGTATCCTCAACTGGTATTGTTAATTACAAGCAAGTTTGTTTAAAATATGCCCAGCTTATTCAACAGCAGGGTGGAGATTTACACCTGAATACAAAAGTCCTAAAAATCTCTCCAAGTGGTAAAAATCAGGTACTGCAAACAAACAACGGTAACTTTGAAACCCGCTTTGTAATTAATTGTACTGGATTGCATAGCGATCGCATCGCCAAAATAGGTCAAGTTGAACCCCAAGCCAAAATTGTGCCATTCCGGGGAGAATACTACGAACTCACCCCAGAAAAACGCTATCTGGTCAAGACACTAATTTACCCAGTTCCCAATCCAGATTTCCCCTTTCTGGGTGTCCACTTTACCCGGATGATTGATGGTAGCGTCCATGCAGGGCCAAACGCAGTTTTGTCTCTCAAACGCGAAGGTTACAAAAAAACCGACTTTGATTTGGGCGATTTTCTGGAAGTGATGACTTATCCCGGTTTCTGGAAATTGGCAGCCAAACATGCGCCTGAAGGCATCCAAGAAATTATTCGTTCGTTTAGTAAAGCAGCCTTCGTTAAAAGTTTGCAAAAACTAATTCCCGAAGTCCAAGCAGAAGATTTAGTCCCTACCCATGCAGGAGTCCGCGCTCAAGCCTTAATGAACGATGGCAAGCTTGTAGACGACTTTTTGATTGTTTCCGGTCAAAACTCCATTCATGTTTGCAATGCTCCTTCTCCTGCTGCCACTTCTTCTCTAGAAATCGGCAAAGCGCTTGTGGCAGAAATTCCCCAACTTTCGCATCTAGAGAGTGTAGTAACTGCATAGATAGCATAGTTGTTATTTCCGGGACTGCTGAATTAAGGGATGAATCTAGTATAGTGGGCATCTTTACCTGCCTGAAAATACAAGAAACAGGTAATACCAATTGGAAAAAAGAATGCGATAAATACACCATTTGTAGAGACGCGATTCATCGCGTCTTCACTTCACCCAAGGATGTGTTGCAATCATTAATTGAATTGGTATAAGACACCCATCCCACAAGAAAAAAGTGTCATGCATCAATTAAGAACCTTTCAAATGGCGTAAAAACCCAGAATACAATTCTTTTGACTTTTGAGAGCCAGTTGCTTCTCCTGTCAAAGACGCTGCGCGAACAAGTCGGCAGAGCCGACGACAGTCGCCTCAAGTCGGGAAACCCTTTCGGCAGTTCCTCATGGGGGAAACCCCCAAGACCGGACTGCCTCACCACGGCGATGTCTCCCCAACACACTGGCTCCTTTTGACTTCCGCCTTGCGGTACTAAGGCGTACATCTATGCGTCTAGCTAAACGAAGAATTTAACTCATCAACACAATACAAAGGAATTAACCACAATGAAAATATTAGTAACTGGAACAGAAGGTTATCTAGGTTCATTATTACCGCCTCTGTTAATCGAACGAGGACATGAAGTTATTGGTCTAGATACCGGCTTCTATAAAGTTGGTTGGCTGTACAACCCTAGTGGAGTGACACCTAAAACCCTTAATAAAGATATCCGCAACATCACCCCTGATGATTTGGAAGGTATTGAAGCCATAGTTCACATGGCGGAACTCTCCAACGACCCAGCCGGACAATTAGCACCCAATATTACCTATGAAATTAATCATGTAGGTTCAGTTCGTCTGGCTAGTCTGGCTAAGGCTATGAATGTGCGTCGCTTTGTATATATGTCTTCGTGCAGTGTCTACGGTGTTGCTACCGCAGGTGATGTTACAGAAGAATCCGCAGTTAATCCCCAAACAGCCTACGCAGAATGTAAAACTTTTGTAGAAAGAGATGTCGCACCACTCGCTGACGATGACTTCTCTCCCACCTTTATGCGGAATGCAACAGCCTTTGGTGCTTCTCCTAGAATGCGCTTTGATATTGTTTTAAACAACTTAGCAGGGTTGGCATGGACAAGTAAAGAAATCAAAATGATTAGTGATGGCACACCTTGGCGGCCATTAGTCCACGCATTGGATATTTGCAAAGCAATAGTTTGCACCTTAGAAGCACCACGAGACATTGTACATAACCAAATCTTCAACGTGGGAGATACAGCGAATAACTATCGCGTTAAAGAAATCGCGGAAATTATTGCTGATGTTTTCCCAGATTGTAAACTATCCTTTGGTGACAACGGCGCAGATAACCGCAGCTATCGCGTATCCTTCGAGAAAATCAACACAATTCTACCCGGATTTAAGTGTGATTGGAATGCCCAACTTGGTGCCCAGCAGCTATTTGATTTATTCAGTCAAATACACATGGCTGAAGATACTTTCTTGTTTAGAGGATTTACTCGCTTAAAACAGCTAGAGTATCTAATTCGGACAGAGCAGATTGACAAAGATTTCTTCTGGAATAAAAAATAGCTCAAGTCGTCTAGCAGCAACGAACAAATAATCTAAGCTTCCGAATCAACACTATTTGATTCGGGCTTATTCCATCCATCAAATTATTTACAAATCGCTATATGAATAAATTGCTGACTATCGCAATTCCTACATTCAATCGTGCCAAAATTTTAGATAAACAACTTACTTGGTTAGCTAAATCCATTAAAGGGTTTGAGTCTGACTGTGAAATCTTTATTTCTGATAATTGTTCTACAGATAATACCCAAGAAGTTATTAAAAAGTGGCAAATAATTCTTAGTAACGTAACATTTACATCAAACAGGAATAGTGAAAATATCGGGGTCATGGGTAATATTGCTTGTTGCTTAAAAGCCCCAATTAGTAAATATGTTTGGACAATTGGTGATGACGATCCAATTCAAGAGAGAACCTTAGATTATGTATTAAAAACACTAAAAACATATTCAGATTTAGCACTAGTGTTTTTAAACTTCTCTGGTCGTCAAAAACAAACAGGTCAACTTGTTGTCGAACGCTGGTTAAATAGTGATAACGACGAACTAAGAGTTGATGGTAAAGCTGTATTTCAAAGTTACCTGAATGAAAATTTTGGTGGTGTACTTTTTATATCGGCAGCAATTTATCGCACAGATTTAGTACAACGCGCTTTACAAAAATGGCCATCTGCTACTAATAATTGGGCGTCTCAAGCATATTGGACTGCATTTTGCGCTGCTCATGGAAGTGTCATCGTCACTAAAGACACTTATTTAGAATGTACTATGGGCGCTAGTCTTTTAGATCTTGACCCAACATGGAACTTTAAAATGCGATATGCATACATACCTGAAGTTTATATAAAACTACTAAAGGTAGGATATCCTCATAAATTTTGTCAGGAAATGATTTGGCAGAATTTTCATCAAAAAACTGACTTAAAAATCTTATTAGGTGCTTTAAAACGTTGGCCTTTCTTGACAATCAAGATATTTATTCCTTACCTACGTTTGTTAAGCATATCAGCTTGGGCAATTATTTTTCCACCCAAATAGCTAGAGACTAGCCTGTAACCATTCATATATCAATTTCTTAACTACTATTTCTTACCATGCAGAAATTACTGACCATTGCTATACCGACTTATAATCGTGCTGAATTGCTGGATAAACAGTTAGCATGGCTAGCTCAAGCTATTAAAGGTTTTGAAGATGATTGTGAAATTTTAGTTTCTGATAATTGTTCAACAGACAATACTCAGGATGTGATTAAAAAATGGCAAATAATACTTAGCAGTATCCCATTTAAATCAAATAAAAATTCTCAGAATTTAGGTGTTGTCAAAAATATTATGTATTGCCTGAATTCGACGACAACAAAATATGTTTGGACAATTGGTGACGATGACCCAATTCAAGATAGAGCTATTGCTTATGTGATTAACAAACTTAAGCAATATGAAGATTTATCATTATTGTTTCTCAACTTTTCCGGTCGAAACCAAATTACTGGTGAACCAGTTCATCCACCAACAATTGTTGGTAATCGCTGGTTTGATATAGATAGTGAAGATGGTGATGGTGATGGTAAAGCTATATTTGAGCATTGTTTCTCTAAAAGTGTCGGTGCAGTCATTTTTCTGACTGCTACAATCTACCGCACTGATTTAGTGAAATGTGCTCTACAAAATTGGCAAGATGCTGAGAATAATTGGATATCTTTAGCATATTTAGCCGGATATTGTGCTTCTAATGGTCGTGTAATTGTCACGAAAGAGACTTATTTGGAATGTGTTGTTGGTGTGAGTTATTGGCAGAAAGAACCAAAATCTGCACTGTTAATGCAATACAAACACATACCTGAAGTAATTTTGAAATTGGAGCAAAGTGGATATTCTAAACAGTTTTGTCGGCGGATGCTTTTGCAAAACGGTAAAGAAGTCAACTTGAAAGTTTTCTTAGGTGCTTTAAGAAGATGGCCTATGTCTGCTATTAAGACAGTAGTCCCATTTTTGGCTTTAGTCGGTTTATGTGCTTTTGACGTGATGGTTTCTAAAGATTTTAGTTTAGCAGAATCAAGTGAAATATCTGCTCAAGAAATCCAAAGTTATAAGCCATAAACTACTAAATTACTAATAAATTGACATTGAAACTAGAAATAATTTACCACATGTTTAGTGTAATTAAACGCAAAATATCTACACTGTTTGCTGACTTTCAATATTATGTAGCTCGTTGGAAGCATAGCAGAAATCTGCCAGCATTGGAAGGGCGCGATCGCCACATTCTTAAGGCTCTCAAAAAAGATGGTGTTTACGTCACAACACTTGCAGATTTAGGGTTTAATTCTAGCTCGGAACTGCTCAAAGCTGCTTACCAGCAATTATCTCAGATGGAAAATCCCAACAACGACCATCTAGAGCAAAAGTTACCACAAATTTTAACAGTTTCAGGTTTACCAGAATTTTATGCCTGGGGAATTGAGAAAAGACTGCTCAATATCATCGAAAACTATATTGGTCTGCCTATTGCTTTTCATGGTGTACATTTACGCATAGATTTTAATAATAAACACCAGTTTGGGACGCTGTTATGGCATAGCGATGCAGAAGACCGTCGGATTATCAAAATTATTATTTACTTGAATGATGTAGAAGAAAAAACTGGGCCTTTTGAATACATTCCTCGGTCTTTAACTTCCTTATTTAGTTGGAATTATATTCAACTTTACTACAAACTTTGGAAATCAGGCTATATGGGCATTGACGATGAACAAGTAAAACCAGTCATCCCCAAATCAGCTTGGAAATCCTGCCCAGGCCCAGCAGGTACTGTCATTCTTGTAGATACGAAAAATGCTTTGCATCACGGCACAGTCCGTACAGAAGACCGGTCAACACTATTCTTGTGTTACACCGCCAATCCTCCTGAAAGACCAGACCTCTGCACCCAATACTGGGATGATACTTATCCCAGAGCAGAGTTAAGGCAACAAATAGAAAATAGCCGATAGTCTATTAAAGGTAATCATGCCATGCTGCTCAAGATTAAACGCAAAATATCTTCAGTGGGATCTGAGTTAGTTTACAGATTAGCACTTTTAAAACATGCTACTAATTTGCCTGCACTAGAAGAAGGCGATCGCCAAATTCTTGACGATCTTAAATGTGATGGTATTCATATCACCACACTTACGGAATTGGGATTTGATTCAACATCAGAATTGCTCAAAGCAGCTTATAGTTATTCGTCCCAAATGGCATCTGTCAATAACGACGATTCAAATGAAAAATTTCCCCAAATTTACACAGTTACATATTTACCTGAATTTGCTACTTGGGGAAGTGAAAAAAGGCTTCTAAACATCATTGAAAACTACATTGGTCTGCCGATCATTTTTCATGGTGTACATCTCCGCAAGGATTTCCCCAATAAAAATCAGTTTGGTACACAACTATGGCACAAAGATGCAGAAGACCGCCGCATGATCAAAATCATTATTTACTTAAATGATGTAGAACAAAAGCACGGCCCCTTTGAATATATTCCAGCCTCTTTAACCTCTTTGTTGAGATTAAACTATTACCGTACTTACTACAAGCTTTGGCAATCTGGTCATTTAGGCATCACAGATGAAGAACTAAATGAAATTATCCCGAAACAGGCTTGGAAATCTTGTACAGGATCAGCAGGAACAGTGATTATTGTAGATCCCAAAAAAGCCATACATCACGGTACATTACGCACAGAAGATAGGTTAACTCTATTCTCTTGCTACACTTCTACTTCTCCCGATCGCCCAGAAGTTTGTACTCAATATCGAGACAATACTTTTCCCCAACCAAAGTTAACTGAACCAGTCATTAATAGCGCCATATAGTTCAGTCAAAACAACCTACTTATTAGTAGAAAAACCCGCTCCAAACTATTTTTGTTCAGGTTTGTAACAAGTTAATTTTTCAAACTTGCCAAGTTTTGTTGTCTTCAATATTCTTCTCAAGGTTATTCATTCATGATCTTCACTCAAACTGCACTCAAAGACGCATTCATCATTGATTTAGAAGAAAAGCCAGATCACCGTGGTTTTTTCGCTCGGTCTTTCTGCGCTCAAGAATTTGAAGCACACGGATTAAAGCCAACAGTTGCTCAATGTAACCTATCTTTTAATTACAAAAAAGGCACTATCCGGGGAATGCACTATCAAATTCTGCCAGCAGCAGAAACAAAATTAATTCGCTGTACTAAAGGCGCAATCTACGACGTAATTATTGATATGCGTCCTGAATCTCCTAGCTTTTTATCACACATTGGTGTAGAGCTAACCCCAGAAAACCGCCGCGCTTTATATGTTCCAGAAATGTTTGCTCATGGCTATCAAGCACTCACAGATGAGACTGAAGTTGTATATCAAGTGGGTGAATTTTACACTCCAGGATATGAAAGAGGTTTACGCTATGACGACCCATTCTTTAACATTGATTGGCCTCTAGATGTGACTGAAATCTCTGAGAAAGATTTAAATTGGCCTTTGTTGAGAATGATGACTGTTGGCGTATAGCATCTAGCAAATAACCAGTTAGTAGCTATCATTAATGAAAATGTACTTAATATTTAGCCGTAACGAATTATTAAGTGCAAAATTATCGAGAATTTGTAACACAACAAACAGTTCCAAAAAGGAGTTTAGTTCATGATTATTATCGATCGCGCCTTACAAGCCCGTGCAGCAGCAGGAAATCCTATCAAGGTGGGAATGATTGGTGCTGGTTTTATGGGTCGAGGAATTGCCAACCAAATTGTCAATTCAGTGCCAGGAATGGAGTTAGTTGCTATCTCTAATCGTCAGATTGGTGCAGCTAAACAAGCTTATTCGGAAGCAGGAATTGAAGATATTCAAGTTGTTGCAACTGTCAGCGAATTAGAAGATGCGATCGCTAACAATAAGTATGCAGTCACAGAAGACGCTAAGTTACTGTGTCGGGCTGAAGGCATCGATGCATTAATCGAAGTCACAGGTGCGGTGGAATTTGGCGCAGGGATCGTCATGGAAGCGATCGCCCACCGCAAACATGTGATCATGATGAATGCTGAACTCGATGGCACCATTGGCCCCATTCTGAAAGTGTATGCCGACAAAGCAGGCGTGATTCTCAGCGCTTGTGATGGCGATCAGCCAGGAGTACAAATGAACCTTTATCGCTTTGTCAAAAGCATTGGTTTAACTCCCTTATTGTGCGGTAACATTAAAGGACTCCAAGACCCTTATCGCAATCCCACCACCCAGGAAGGATTTGCTAAACGTTGGGGTCAAAAGCCCCACATGGTAACTAGCTTCGCCGACGGAAGCAAAATTTCCTTCGAGCAAGCGATCGTTGCCAATGCCACAGGCATGAAAGTCGCCAAACGGGGAATGTTGGGATATGACTTCAGCGGTCATGTCGATGAAATGACCCAGTTATATGATGTTGAACAACTCAAAGAACTGGGCGGCATTGTCGATTATGTAGTTGGAGCAAAACCAGGCCCAGGTGTATATGTATTTGCCACTCACGACGACCCCAAGCAACGCCACTATCTCAACTTATACAAATTAGGCGAAGGCCCACTTTACAGCTTCTATACTCCTTATCACCTCTGTCATTTTGAAGTTCCCTTGTCCGTAGCGCGTGCTGTTTTATTTGGTGATGCTGTGATGTCTCCGCTAGCAGGCCCGCTAGTAGATGTTGTCACCACCGCCAAAATCGACTTGAAAGCAGGAGAAACCTTAGATGGCATCGGCCACTACATGACCTACGGACAATGTGAAAATTCCGATATCGTCCAACAGCAAAATCTTCTACCAATGGGTTTAGCTGAAGGGTGCCGCCTCAAACGAGATATTTCTAAAGATCAAGTCCTTACTTATGAGGATATAGAATTACCTGAAGGCAGACTCTGCGACCAACTACGAGCTGAACAAAATACTTATTTCGCTCCAGAAAAAATCTTAGTAGCAGTTGGATAATATCGGTTCCAAAAATATTTGCCACAAATGAATTAGCTGTAGGGGCGTACAGCTGTACGCCCCTATATATTTGTCGCCAGAATTTCATCAAGAGGATAGGAAAGTATACTACTGAACACTAAAGTTGTTGATAGTAATATCAAGTCCTGCTAATTAGTTATGATTTCCACAGTCATTGCACCCCTCTCCGCAGGCTCTTAGGGGAGACAAAGTGTAGCTTTGGCGGGGTGGGGTTCTTGAGGTTTAATAAGTAACCAAGCGGACATGATAGTAACTTGCTGGGGAGCGTTTCAACAAACTCGATCGAAACTTTAGGTCAAATTTCATGAAAATTGCTCTCGTCCATGATTATTTAACCCAGCGAGGTGGGGCAGAGCGTGTGTTTGAACTGCTTTGTAAGCGCTATCCCGAAGCAGATATTTTCACATCTTTGTACGATCCCCAAAAAACGATCGATCTAGGCGATCGCATAGTTAATACAACCTTCTTACAAAAGATTCCTGGTGCAGCAAAATATTTTAGGTCGATGGCTCCTCTATATTTTCCTGCCTTTCGTGCTTTGGATCTGCAAGAATACGATTTAATTATTAGTAGTAGCACCAGCTTCGCCAAAGCAGTGCGAAAAAATCCCAATGCCCACCACATTTGTTTTTGCCATAACGTCACCCGCTTCTTATGGGATACAGCAACTTATTTAAGAGAGTACGGGGACTATAGATATTTTGCTCCTTTAATCGAACAAGTATTTCAAGTAATGAGAAAGCTAGATTTGAAATATGCACAGGAGCCTGACCTTTACATTGCTAATTCCAGTGTTGTTGCCCGCCGAATTGAAAATATTTATGGCAAAAAGGCAATGATGGTGAACTATCCAATTGATACTAGTAAATTTGTTTTTTCAGATATAAAAGATGAATATTATCTGGCCTCCGCCCGGATGATCAGTTATAAGCGACTTGATATAATAGTCGAAGCTTTTAATTGGTTAGGGTGGCGGCTATTAATATCTGGTGACGGGCCAGAACTAGCACGGTTAAAATCCAAAGCATTACAAAATATTGTGTTCTTGGGACACGTAAGTGATAGAACCCGCAAAGACTTGTTTTCCAAAGCCAAGTCTATTATTGTCGCAGCCTTAGAAGATTACGGGTTAGTTCCAGTAGAGGCTAACGCTAGCGGTACACCAGTCATCGCTTATGGAGCGGGTGGAGTATTAGATACTCAAATTCCAGGTGAAACAGGAGTCTTTTTCAAAAGACAAACACCCGAATCTTTACAAGTTGCCTTACTAGAAGCCAATGGCATTTCTTGGAATTACGATCGCATCCGTAATCATGCAGTAGCAAACTTTTCCGAAAATGCATTCTTTAGCAAGGTTGAGCAAATTATCAATCAAGCTTGTGGCGTGCATCAATTATTCATTTGATTTCTGAATCTCTTTCCACTATCAGATTACCTATTTATTTGATATCTCCTCATTGGCGGTTTGTAAAAAAATAGGTATTCTTCGGAGAATCTCTTAGCGTAAGTCTTGAAGACAAGGATAATAAAAGTGGTTCAAACTAGTCTAAATCCTCATCTAGCTCCAGCTTCTGAAAATGAACCAAGTTACGGGCAAATGTTTGCCGTATTTGTGCGGAGATTTCCTTGGTTCTTAGCAGTATTAATTAGTTCTCTTGTTATTGCCAGCATAGTAACTGTAAAAACAAAGCCTACTTATAAAAGTTCTATGCAACTGCTAGTAGAACCTAACTATCAAGGTAAAACGGAAGGTGGTGCGGCGGTAGACAATCAGTTTACTGACTCTAACGTGGTCATAGATACTGCCACCCAGCTTAACTTGATGCAAAGTTCGGGACTCATCCAAAAAGCAGTTGATAAACTCCAGTCTAATTATCCAGATATAACTTCAGCTGAAATTAAAGCTTCTTTGGTCTTAACTCAAATTAGGAGCAAAGAAGATAATGTCGCTACTAAAATCTTTCAAGTTGAATATACTGCTGGAGATCCTGAAAAAACCCAAAAAGTCCTGGATGCAATTCGACAAGTTTATCTAGAATATAACAAACAACAACAGAGTTCGCGTTTACAAAAAGGTCTGCAAATTATCAGGGAACAGTTAAGTAAAGCCAGTGAAGAAGTAAACGCGGCTGAGACAAATTTACAAAGATTTCGTAGAAATCAGAATTTAATCGATCCAGAGTCACAGGCCAAAGCGATTGAAACAGCTTTGAACAATCTTTCTCAAGAAAGACAAACAACTCGTGCTCAGTATGGGGAAGCTTTAGCACGCCAAAAATCTTTAGAAGAACAACTTAACCGTTCTCCCCAAAATGCTCTAGTTGCTTCTCGTTTGAGTCAGTCTACTCGCTATCAAGGCTTACTAAACGAAATCCAAAAAAGCGAATTGGCACTAGCACAAGAACGCTTACGCTTTACAGATCAAACTCCGAGTGTGCAAAAGCTCAAAGAACAGCTTCAGGGCCAGAAGGAATTATTGCAACAAGAGGTAGGAAGAACTTTAGGCGGAAAGTCTGCTAGTGCCTTCACTTCCGGAGACTCTCTTCTCGAAAAAGGACAGCTGGGCGAAATTGATCTCAGCCTTGCTGGTCAGTTAGTAGAAACGCAGACAACTATAGTTGCTTTAACTGCTCGCGATCAAACTTTGGCCCAGAAAGAAAACGAGTTGCGTTTTGAAATCAAACGCTTCCCGCCTCTGTTGGCTTATTACAATCGAATGTTACCGCAGTTGCAATTTAGTCGTGAAAGATTAGAGCAGCTTTTAAGAGCAGAACAACAATTACGGCAAGAACTTTCCAAGGGTGGATTTAATTGGGAAGTGGTAGAAGATCCTCAAAAAGGCGCACAATTAGGCCCCAATCTCCAACAGAATTTGCTGTTAGGTGCTGTGGTTGGCTTAATGTTAGGAGGTATTGTTGCCTTTATTCGCGAATCGGCTGATGATGCAGTTCACACCACTGCTGAGTTAGAGAAGCAAATGGCCATGCCGTTGTTGGGAACAACTCCCAAGTTACCGCCAGCCAAACCCAGAGAATCAATGATCAAGTTGCCTTTTGGCAAGCCAGAAGTTCTCGCTCCCTGGACGATTCAGGTATTGCAATCTCCACCACGTTGGGAATCGCTGGATCTGATTTACAAAAACATTGAACTTTTAAATACTGTTACTAATTTAAAATCTTTGATGATTACCTCGGCTTTAGCCGATGAGGGTAAATCAGCTTTGGCGTTGGGTTTGGCAATGAGTGCTGCTCGTTTACACAAAAGGGTACTGCTGATTGATGCCAACTTACGCGATCCCAGTTTGCACCATCAACTGAATCTTCCTAATGAGCAGGGGCTTTCAACTTTATTGGCGAGTGATACAACTCTACCCAACCAAATTAGTCTTCAATACTCAGGCTCCGCCTACATCGATATTTTGACTGCTGGCCCCAAACCTACCGACCCAGCTAATCTGTTGAGTTCCCCTCGGATGATGCAATTAATGGCAGCATTTGAGGAAAATTATGATTTGGTACTGATAGATGCTCCCCCAGTTCTCGGTTTGGTGGATGCCATGCTTACCGCATCATCTTGTCGTAGTGTGGTTATGGTGGCAAGCATTGGTATTGTGACGCGAAGTCAGCTTAATCAAGCGACAGCTATGTTGAGTAAGTTAAATCTAATTGGGGTTGTAGCTAATGGGGTATCAAACTCTAGTAATAATTACGTACCTAATATCAAACAACAGCAATTAGCTCTACGTCAAGCTGTAGAAAAGTAGCTAGTACGGCTAGATGATAGATCCCCGACTTCTTTAAGAAGTCGGGGATCTTGCGTTTTGCATTATATAATCAAAATTTAATTTTGTTGCTGTCAGGAAAAATTTAGTATATTTATGCTATCTTTATGGTTTTTCAGAGAAATCACTGACTCTTTAAAGAATAAATAAAGAAGTTATTTGAGCGATCGCTATTTCTACATAGTCTTATATTCTAGAGATTAAAGCACGTTCATAAAGGCTAGAAGACAAGAGCAGACTGGTTTTTTAAATCTCTTGAGATAATGAACACCTCAGCGTAATTAAACGTAGATATAGATTCATGGGTAATTTCTCTCTACGCTTCTCTACTGTCAGTAGTTTCCGGAAAATCATGATTTGCCCATGAATGTTAATAGTAGCGGTGATTGCTACCTATGTAATTAGTATTTGTCTAATTTTTACATCTCTACACCAGCAGAATTCTACGCAATACGTGCTTGGCTGAGTGGCAAATACTATAGCATATTTTTGCCCTCAATTATCTCCAACTTTTTGGACTTACAACAAGATTCGGATTTGGGTCTTTGGCATTAATAGCCTTTGATAACGCCTCACTAATTCACTCCTGTATAAACCCAAAGACATTATGACAACTTCAATAATTCCAACTCTAGAGAATTTGTATGATGTAACCCAGTCACACCAAGATAATCGTGGGTACTGCACACTTCAGTGGCGACGGGGTAAGCTTTTGGTGAAAGTGCCTGGACGAGTTAAACAACCATATCTGGCTTCATTAGATAATAAGCGATCGCTAGTCGAATGCTTACAACATTCTCCAGTAAGTTTGGTCAGCATAGATCCAAAATTGGGTGAGGCTTTGCTCAAATTTTGGGCAGATGCATGTGAAGCAGCTCAAAAACCAATATTCCTAAGCATACCTGCTGGCAAAAAACTTCCTAACCAACCCTTGAGACAATTGCAGCGAGTAATTGATTGGATTGCTGCTTTCGTATTGCTGCTATTAGTAAGTCCAGTCATTTTGGGATTAATTCTATTAATGCAGGTTTACTCGCCAGGGTCACTTTTTTGTCATGAATGGCGTGTTGGGGAACGGGGTAAACTCTTTCAAGCGATGAGCTTTTGCACCCACAATACCACACCACTAGCGCGTTGGCTGGGTAAATACAATCTCGACAATCTGCCACAGTTATTTAACGTGCTACGGGGTGACATGAGTTTAACCGCATCTCGTTGTTGGACTTTGGAAGATGCAGTACAGCTAAATAAATTACCAGAAATTACAGATGACTGGGAAGTAGAGGCACAGTCTCATCTATTACATCTGGATAGCCAAACTCTGTAATTTATCTGTGCGGTAATTGATGATTTCATCTACGAAGAAAGAAATGCTTCACCCAAGCGTATTGCCGCACCGAGGCTCAAACAAAAAGTAGCATCTATAGAGTAATTCGGTTCTAGATAATTGGTTTTTCAAGACGCGATAAATCACATCTCTACATCAAGGTTTTGTTGCTCATTCTGAACCGGATCAATCTATAGATGTCTATCTTCCTTGCCAAACTATTATGATAAAATCCATGAATTTCCAGCTTCCTCAACCACTCAGTAATCTGCTTAGAGCTAGCAGCTTTTGGCAGGACAACTATTTGATATTGCAAGAATTTAAACACTTTCGCAAAATTGCCATTTTAGCTCTGATTTTTTCAATTTTGGCAGCAACCTTTGAAGGTGTAAGTATTGGTTTCTTACTTTCTTTTTTGCAAAGCTTAACTAGCCCCAATGCTCAACCTGTCCAAACAGGAATAGAATGGTTTGATCTTTGGATTTTGGGAGCCAAGACATCAGCAATTAATCGTTTATATCGCGTATCTTTGCTAATTCTATTGAGTACTTGGTTACGTGCCACCTTCAATTATTTTTCTCAAGTCTATACTGAATTATCTCAACTACATCTTGCCGATCGTTTACGTAAGCAAATTTTTGAACAGTTACAATCCTTATCGCTAAGTTACTTTAGTAAAACACGTTCTGGTGAACTAATTAACACAATTACTACAGAGATTGAAAGAATCAGACAAGGTTTTAGTGGCGGAGCTTTTTTAGTAACTAGAGGACTAACAACCTTTGTCTACTTAATATCAATGTTTTTGATATCATGGCAATTGACAATAATATCAGCATTGCTATTTACACTTTTAGGTGTGGGGTTGTCAAATCTGAATGCTAGAGTCAGAGAATCAAGTTTTGGTATGACAACTGCTAATGCTAATTTTACATCAACAGCCGTAGAATTTATTAATGGTATTCGCACTGTTCATTCTTGTGGTACTCAAGATTTTGAGCGTCAACGTTATTATAAAGCTAGCGATAAGGTAATAAGTACTACAACAAAAGTTGTATTTACCTGGACATTAGTGAAGCCAATTGCTGAAGGGGTAGCGACTACGGTATTGATCGGCATGATTATTTTGGCATTCACTAGTCTTGTCACCAATGGAACGCTACAAGTTGCTTCTTTACTAACCTTTTTCTTTGTACTATTTCGCTTTATCCCATTTGTTCAAGATATTAATGGTACGAGAGCATATCTTAGCACTTTACATGGTTCAGCAGAGAATATTAAAAATCTGTTGACAAGTGATAAAAAATATTACTTTCAAAATGGCAGAGTTAAGTTTAAGGGATTAAACAGGTCAATAGATTTAGTATCTGTGGATTTTGGCTATGATGATGAAAATTTAGTACTGCATAATATTACCCTGACGATTGAAAAGGGAAAGATGACAGCGTTAGTCGGAGCATCTGGTGCTGGTAAAACAACTCTGGCTGATTTGATTCCCCGATTTTATAATGCTACAGATGGATATATTTACATTGATGAAATCGATATCCGACAGTTTGAAATTAACTCTCTACGTCGGAAAATAGCTGTTGTCAGTCAGGATACTTTCATTTTCAATACTAATGTTTGGCAAAATATTTCTTACGGAACTCCAGAGGCGACGAATGAAGAAATTCAAGAAGCCGCTAAACTAGCGAATGCACTAGAATTTATTTTGGAAATGCCCGAAGGTTTTTATACCCAATTAGGAGATCGGGGTGTCAGGTTATCTGGAGGACAAAGACAGCGAATTGCTATTGCACGAGCTTTACTACGGAACCCAGAAATTTTAATTTTGGATGAAGCAACCAGTGCCTTAGATTCGCTATCTGAACGCTTAATTCAAGATTCATTAGAAAAGCTATCTGTTGGTAAAACAGTAATTGCGATCGCTCACCGTCTTTCTACTATTTCTAAAGCAGATAAAGTTGTAGTTTTAGAACAGGGACGGATAGTAGAGCAAGGTAAGTATCAAGAACTATTGGAACTAAAAGGCAAGCTTTGGAAATATCATCAAATGCAATATGAAGTAAGGCAACAAGATTAGAAACAACATTTAATTACCAAAGTACTTACAACATATTCATCGGCTGTAAATCTCTACAGCCGTAAATTCCTAAATATGTAGCAATAATTTTGCAAAATAGTAAAATAATAAGATTTTAAACACTTATTATCTCTATAAATAAGTTATTAAAATTAGTCCTATATACTTAAAGTTCATAGAAAATATGTCCCAGGAAATTTTTGACAAAGACCTAATCTATCAATGCTCAAGTTTCGGTGTCGGTGGGAGCGGAGGTGTTGAAACTTATTTAGCTTCTCTGTTTGAACATCGACCACCTGATGTTAGCGATCGCGTGATAAAATCACTGAAAAATATTGATCAAAGTCAGTTCAAACTGCTGCACATCCACAGTCCAGATTTGCTATTGCAGCTTACAGGGGAATGTCCTGCTATCTTCAGCGTTCATAATCACTCATTTTACTGTCCTAGTGGCACAAAGTATTTAGCAGAGCAACGGACAATCTGCGATCGCAACTTCTCTTACTTAGGATGTACCTGGGGTAAATTAGTAGATAAATGTGGTAGCCGTAGACCTTTAAGAACTCTTAGAGAACTTCAAACTACTCATCAGTTCTTAGATGTCTTGAAAAGGCTAAAAATTACTTTCATTGCTAATAGCGAATATGTGCGGCAAGAGTTAATTCAAAACGGTGTACCTCCAGAACAAACTATAACGCTACACTGTGGAATCTCTATACCAGAAACAGCAACTTCCTCTCTAAGTTTGGAAGTACATCAAAATCAGAGAATTTTGTTCGCTGGACGAATTGTTTCTGATAAAGGTCTGGAATGGTTACTCAAAACCTTAATACATACAGACCCGAAAATTCAACTTGATATTGCAGGTGAAGGTTGGGAACGACCACGGTTAGAAAAGTTAGCAACTACACTCGGATTGAATAAGCGAATCACTTGGCATGGTTGGTGCGATTCGGATAAATTAGATAAACTTTATCAACAGTGTTTTGCAGTCATCTTTCCCAGTGTTTGGCCTGAACCTGCTGGTCTTGTAACTCTAGAAGCATACTCTCGTTCTCGACCTGTGATTGGTAGTGCAGTCGGAGGAATTCCAGAACATTTACGAGATGGAGAAACGGGTATTCTTGTTCCCAGCAATAATATTCAAAAGCTGGCTAATGCTATTAATGAATTGTATAGAGATTATCAAAAAAGCCGCTACATGGGTGAGCAAGGTCATACTTTATTGATGAAGGAATTTACAATGGCTGCTCATGTCAATAATCTTCAAACAATTTATGCAAAAACAATAGCTGAATTTTCTTCCCAAGCCAACAAACTATATAGTATTTCTCAAGCTAAATAAGCTGAATTTACTAAAAACATCAAATAGTACATCTTTTACTTAGAAAATATAAAGGGAGAAAAGTATGTCATTACATCAAGAATGTCAACAACCTTTAGTCAGCGTTGTTATTCCCACCTATAATCGACCAGACTATCTCAAGCAAGCGATCGCAAGTGCGATAAAACAAACTTATCAAAATATTGAAATTATTATTTCTGATAATTGTAGTTCAGAAAATCCTCAAGCAATTGTCGCATCTTTTGGTGATTCACGCATCAAATTTTGGCAGCATCCCCAAAATGTGGGGATGTTAGCTAATCAACAGTATGGTTTTAAAATGGCGCAAGGTAAATATGTTGCTAGTCTACATGACGATGATATTTGGCATGAAGACTTTTTAGTAAAGCTTGTACCACCACTAGAAGCAAATTCTGATTTAATTCTCGCTTTTTGCGACCAATATATTATAGATGCCAATGGCATAATTAATCATGCTGGTACTGAAGAAAATACACGCGCTTACAAGCGAGACAAACTAGCAAAAGGAATTCATAAACCTTTTTCCAAAATTGGATTAATAGATAAAAGTATACCTACTGCTGCATCTTGCGTGATTCGGAATAATTTGGTGGATTGGTATAGTATTCCCTCAGAAGTTGGTGGGATGTGGGATTTATATTTAACCTATCTATTCTGTATATCTGGTTATGGCGCTTACTATTGTCCAGAAAGATTGACGCGATATCGTGCCCATGAGCAAACTGATACTATGCTCAGTGGTAGTCGAGATGTGCAAGCAAAAATTCGCAAAGCTAAAAGCGAAATGTTTTGTTATCAAGTATTTATGGAAGACCCTCAGTTACAGGAATTTAGAACTCATTTTCAACAGAAATGGTTAGAAGCTAATACTACTTTGGGAATTGGTTTGCTACGAAGCGAACAGATAGCCGCAGCACGTCCTTATTTTTTGCAGGCGCTGAATCAACAAAAATTTAATGTGCGAACTATGGCAGCACTTAGTCTTAGTTTCACTCCGCGATTTTTAGCAAGTAAGTTAATCGGAGTATCGAAATAATATCTCAATATCTCTTAATTTGAGAATTTATTAAACGTAGATGCAGAGCGCCTTGCCCCAGGCTACCGCAAATAGTGCAAAGAGAAGAAGATTATTTTTAAATTATTTCTCTGTGCCTCTGCCTCTGCGTGAAGCTCTTTATTCTGAAGGAAGTGGTGTATGAAACTTTGTATTGTTACTCATAAAATTAAAAAAGGTGATGGTCAAGGCCGGGTAAACTATGAGGTTGCTAAGGAAGCAATTCGTCGTGGTCATCACTTGACATTATTAGCTAGTGAAGTTGCACCAGAACTAGAAGACAATAGCCAAGTTAATTGGATTAAAATTCTAGTCAAAGGCTATCCTACAGAATTTGTACGTAATTTCATCTTTGCTCAAAAAAGTGCAGATTGGTTACGTAAACATCGCTCTGACATTGATTTAGTTAAAGTCAATGGAGCAATTAATCTGGCTGCGGCTGATGTGAATGCTGTACATTTTGTCCACAGTTCATGGTTGCGATCGCCTGTTCATATTTCTCGCAACCGCCGCGATTTATATGGTTTTTACCAGTGGCTATTTACGGCGTTTAATGCCCGTTGGGAAAAACAGGCTTTCCAAAAAGCGCAGGTTGTGGTGGCTGTATCTGAAAAAGTAGCTCAAGAATTAGTCAATATTGGTGTACCGCGTTCTCGAATTCGGGTAATTGTCAATGGTGTTGACTTAGAAGAGTTTACCCCTGGCCAAAGCGACCGCCAAAAATTAGGTTTACCGGAGAATGTCACTTTAGCCTTGTTTGCTGGAGATATCCGCACACCCAGAAAGAATTTAGATACAATACTGCACGCCTTGGTGAAAGTACCCGATTTACATTTGGCGGTGGTAGGTCATATCGAAGGTAGTCCCTTCCCACAACTAGCAGCATCCTTGGGGTTAAGCGATCGCGTGCATTTTGTGGGATTTCGCCGTGATATCCCCGAAATTATGCGGTCAGTAGATTTATTTATTTTTCCTTCCCGATATGAAGCTTGCAGCCTCGTATTGTTAGAAGCACTTTCTTCAGGACTACCAGTAATTACTGCCACAGCTACGGGAGGTGCAGAGTTGGTGACACCAGAATGTGGCATCGTTTTAACTGACTCAAATGATATCGATGCTTTAGCTGTGGCGATGATGTCCTTGATAAGTGTAGATATGCAGCAAATGAGTCCAGCTGCTCGTTCTGTGGCAGAACAACACAGCTGGACTGCTATGGCACAAACTTATGTGGATCTATTCGAGGAGTTAAGCAAGAATGCGGAACACAGTTCTGATACCGACTTATCGCCGTCCACAAGACCTCTCACGCTGCCTTTTGGCGCTACAGGAGCAAACTAAACCAGTCGATCAAATGATAGTGGTTGTCCGCGATACGGATGCAGAAACTTGGCAATTTCTGGCTCAATACACAGCGCACAACTTGCCACTGCATACCGTAAAAGTGACACAATCAGGAGTAGTAGCAGCTCTCAACGCCGGACTAGCAGCAGTGGAGGGCGATATTGTTTCCATTACTGATGATGATGCCGCACCCCACCCCGATTGGTTAGAGCGGATTGCGGCTTACTTTACCTGCGATAGTCGCCTCGGCGGACTGGGAGGGCGCGATTGGATATACCACGGCAGCAAATTAGAAGACGAATCCCGCCCAGTAGTGGGACAGTTGCAGTGGTTTGGGCGAGTGATTGGCAACCATCACCTGGGAGTAGGAGAAGCCCGCGAAGTGGATATTCTCAAGGGTGTGAACATGAGTTTTCGTACCCAAGCAATCGGACAACTGCGCTTTGACGAGCGGATGCGCGGTACTGGAGCGCAAGTACACTTTGAAATGGCATTCACCCTGGCATTAAAGCGGGCTGGTTGGAAGATAATTTACGATCCTCATGTTGCTGTAGATCATTATCCAGCACAACGTTTTGACGAAGATCAGCGGAATAACTTTAATGAAATTGCCTTTATTAATTTAGTCCATAATGAAACCTTAGTTTTACTAGAGCATTTACCATTTATCCGCCGGATTGCATTTTTGTTGTGGGCAGTATTCGTGGGTACATGCGATAGTTTGGGCTTAGTACAATGGCTGAGATTTTTACCTAGCCAAGGGCAGTTGGCGGGGAAAAAGTTATTAGCATCTTGGCGTGGACGTTGGCAAGGATATAAACAATTCGTAATTCGTAATTCGTAATTGAATAACTAAATTGTGAATTACTTTCAATTTGCCAAATTGATTTATATGTACATCTAAAATTGAATGAATTCTAAGCAGATACTTTTCAATAGTTTTTTACAAGAAAACTATTCTCCCGAAGAGCGATCGCTACAGGGTTGGATGGCGATCGCAGGCTTTATATTACTAACTGTAGTTTGCTATTTTGGTGGTGTTACTGCCGCATTGCGCCTAATTTACCCGGCGACAGCTTTAGTAGTAGCCGTATTTTTATACTTGCGGCATCCCATTCTCTACATTGGCTTTACCTGGTGGATTTGGTTTCTCACACCCTTAGCGACTCGCTTAGTTGACTATCGGGTAGGCTGGGATGCTAGCCGTCAAATGCTCATAGCACCTTATTTAGTGGTGTTTATAACTATAGCAACATTCTTACGACACTTTCCCCGTGCCTCTCGCCAAGGGGGTTTGCCGTTTGTTTTGGCTTTTATCGGAGTGTTCTATGGCTTTCTTGTAGGTCTAATTTACAACCCACCTATTCCTGTAGCACGCGGATTGATGGATTGGCTCAGTCCTGTTATTTTCGCTTTTCACTTATTTATCAACTGGCGAGATTATCCCAGCTATCGCCAGAACATTCAGCGAACATTTCTCTGGTCTGTGTTGATTTTAGGAACTTATGGCGTATATCAATTTGTGGTAGCTCCTGAGTGGGATAGGTACTGGCTCATCCAATCAAAATTATTCATGAGTTCTGGAAACCCTGTACCTTTCGGGATGCGTGTCTGGAGTACATTACACTCAGTCGGCCCCTTTGGTTCTGTTATGCAGGCTGGGTTACTGTTATTATTGACCAGTTCAGGAAGCTTAATTTTTCCTGCTTCAGCCGTTGGTTACTTATCTTTTCTATTAACACAAGCACGTACAAATTGGGGAGGCTGGTTATTTGGAATAATTATGATTATGGGTTCAGTCAAAGCCAGAATTCAAATGCGCTTAATTACCATAATTTTGGTCATGGCTATTTGTGTTGTGCCATTGACAACTATTGAACCAATTGCTGGAGTGGTAGCAGCACGTTTTGAAACTTTTTCTAATATTCAAGAAGATGGCAGCTTTAAAGATAGATCGGGAACTTATGATAGAAATCTTGGTTTAGCCCTTTCTAATGGTCTAGGTAACGGTTTAGGAAATATTTGGAAGGTCAACGAAAAAACTGGTCAAATTGAAGTAGTGGTAATTGATAGTGGCATTTTAGATATGTTTTTCACCCTTGGTTGGTTTGGAGGCATATTTTATATGGGTGGATTAATCTTCTTAATTATTAATGTTAGCAGTTATGGTGAAGGTCGTTTCGATAGTTTTGTCAGTGCTGCCCGCGCCATTGGGATCAGTTCTGCTTCACAGTTAGTTATCGGTAGCGGTATGTTGAGTGTGTCAGGGATGATTCTTTGGGGATTTTTAGCTATGGCTATGGCAGGACATAAGTACTATAGCAATCCCAAGATCCCCGACTTCTCTAAGAAGTCGGGGATCTGATAAATCTTACAACTTAAATAGGACTTTTATAGATTATGAAAGCAATTATTGTTATGCCACTAGCCGAGCAACGAGGCGGTGGTGAAATGATGCTTTGGGATTTGGTGCAGCAGGGACGTAATGCTGGTGTTGAGTGGCTGGTGATATTTTTAGAATCCGGCCCGATGGTCGCACAAGTAAAGTCTCTGGGTATTGATGCGCGAGTTGTAGAAAGTGGACGTTTACGCCAAATCCACCGTTTTATTGGCGCTGTTTTGCGGATAGCTGCGATCGCTCGCCGCGAACGTGCAGATATAATTGTCAATTGGATGTGGATTACGCATATATCTGGAGGTATGGCGGCGATGCTAGCAGGGTTGCCTGCTGTGTGGTATCAACTAGAAGTACCTAGTGATAAAACTTGGTTGGTACGACTTGCAACTTTAATTCCAGCGCGGGCAATTATCACTCTTTCGCAAGATGGCAAGCAAGCACAGGCAGAGATTTGGCCCCACAGACCAACACCTTTGGTTTATCCTGGTGTCGCCTTAGACCGATTTGAGCCTAATACTTTACCTTCTCCTGAAGAAGCACGGCGGAAGTTAGGCTTACCTTTACACGGGCCGTTGATTGGAATTGTGGGACGATTGCAACGATGGAAGGGAATGCACGTATTGGTGCAAGCAATGCCCAAAATTTTACAGAAGTATCCTGATGCCCATTGTGTGGTGGTTGGCGGTAAGCACGATTTAGAACCGGATTATGAAGACTTCTTAAAAGCCGAAATCACCGCTTTCGGCTTGAAAGACCAAGTGATTATGGCTGGGCTACAGCGTAATATCCCGGAGTGGGTGCAGGCAATGGATGTATTCGTTCATGCATCAGATAAAGAACCCTTTGGGATTGTGATTATTGAGGCAATGGCACTGGGTAAACCTGTAATTGCTGGCAGTGCAGGCGGCCCGACAGAGATTATTACTGATGGCATGAATGGATTATTAACACCTTACGGCGATGCGGATAAATTAGCGATCGCAATTCTCCGCTATCTTGACGAGCAAGAATTTGCCCGAAGTGCGGGAGTAGCTGCCAGACAACGCGCCCTCGATTTTTCAACGCAGAATTATGCGCAAAATTTTATTAATGCAATTCGTTCTGCAATACCGAGTGTTTCATCGGCTGAATGAAACAGTAAACTTCTTACAAAAGCCAATTTTATGAAAATCAAACTACGGATTTACATCGATTAATTATCTATGTAAATCTGTGGTTAAAAATCATAAATTAGATTAAAAGGAATTAATTAATGTTGATTGATAGCCGCAAATTGCCAATAGATGAAGTTATCAATACTGAAGTTTGTATAGTTGGTGCTGGCCCAGCAGGAATTACACTTGCACGAGAATTAATTGGGCAAGACTTTCGAGTGTGCTTACTAGAAAGTGGTGATTTAGAATTTAATCAAGAAACTGCATCTCTTGGTGAAGGCGAAACTGTTGGAGATCCTTTTCCACCACTGCAAGATATGCGTCATCGTCAATTTGGTGGATTAGCTAATGTCTGGAATATTGAAATTAATAAAAATCAACTTGGTCTGAGGCACGTGCCGTTAGACGCAATAGATTTTGAAAAACGAGATTGGGTGCCATACAGTGGCTGGCCTTTTAGTAAATCTCACCTGAATCCATTTTATGAGCGCGCTCAAGCAGTCTGTAAACTCGGTTCTTTTGCTTATGAAGCTGAGGCTTGGGAAAATGCTCAATCTCCTCGGACACATTTCACAAGTGACCGAGTTACTACTAATATGTTTCAGTTTGGCCCACGCGATATTTTCACCAATGAATATCGGCATCAAATTAATCAATCTCCTAATATAACTACATTCCTCAACGCCAATGTGGTAGAAATTGAGGCAGACGAAACAGCCCAAACAGTGAAATGTGTGCAAGTTGCTTGTTTATCTGGTAATAAATTTTGGGTTGCGGCAAAAGTATTTATTTTAGCCGCAGGTGGTATTGAAAACGCGCGTTTATTGTTATTGTCAAACCGGATTCAAAAGAATGGATTAGGCAATCAACATGATTTAGTGGGTAGGTTCTTTATGGATCATCCTTTTATCCGTTGTGGTATGCTTGTTCCGCAAAATCGCAAAATCTTCAATTCGATGGCTTTGTATGACTTACGCCGGGTTAATAATGTCACAGTGATGGGAAAATTTGCCCTAACAGAACAAGTTATGCGCCGCGATAAATTACTAAATATGACCGCGTTGTTATATCCCAGAGATGAAAGGTATAGATCGGCGGCAAAGGCTTCTGCAAAAATTTTGTTCTCTTCAGTTCGACAAAAACAGTTACCTAAAAATATTTTTCAGCATTTGCAAAATGTGATTACGAATATTGATGATTTAGTAGCTGATTGGTATAAATATAATGTCAAAAAAGAATATTTATTCCCTGATTTGAGTCATGGAGGATGGTCTGACCATGAAGGTAATGAACAGAAATATACAAAGTTTGAAGTTCTTAGCCAGACTGAACAAACCCCAAATCCAGATAATCGAGTGACACTCAGTAATCAACTAGATAAGCTGGGCTGTCCTCAAGCAAAATTAACTAATCGTTGGAGCGAAATAGATATTTGCAGTGTGAAGCGATCGCAGCTAGTATTTGCAGAAGAGTTTGCTAGTGCCGGACTAGGTGAGTTGCAGATTGAATTGGATGGAGATCGTCCAGTCGCTTCGCTGAGTACCCATCATAATATGGGAACAACACGTATGCATCACGACCCAAAACAAGGAGTAGTCGATGCAAATTGTCAAGTTCATGGCATCTCTAATTTATTTATGGCAGGTAGCTCTGTTTTCCCTACAGGAGGCTATGCTAATCCTACGCTCACTATTGTTGCCTTGGCAATTCGATTGGCTGACCATCTAAAATCACAATTTTGTCACTAAATATAGCAGCAAGGACATTCAATTGCTCTGCTGTGTCAAAAATAAATCTCAAATATTAAACTGAGATCCATCCACGAGGTAGAAGAAACTACTTACAAAATTCCGTATTGTAGAGTTGCTGTCTTAAAATCAGGAAAAAACGCTTGTGGTTCCCATTAGAGATAATAATCCGACAAAAATCACGCCTTATGTAACTTATGGACTGATTGCTGCCAATGTCCTCGCTTTTCTTTATGAAGCAAGTCTTCCTCCACAAACATTAAATGGGTTTTTACACCTTGCGGCTGTAGTTCCACGAGAACTTACTTTAAGCTTTGGAGGCATCTCTTTACATCAACCAGTGCCAGAATGGGCAACTTTGATTACCTCACAATTTTTGCACGGTGGTTTTTTGCACTTAGCTGGCAATATGTTGTTTCTGTGGATTTTTGGCAATAATGTTGAAGATAAGTTAGGTCATGCCAAATATTTGCTGTTTTATTTATCTTGCGGTGTTTTGGCATCCTTGACCCAGTGGTTCTTCGCTCAAGATTCTAGCATTCCTTCTTTGGGTGCGAGTGGTGCGATCGCAGGCATTCTAGGTGCATACATTCTTCGCTTTCCCAACGCCGAAGTTCTTGGCGTTGTACCTTTAGGGTTTTTCTTCCCAACTTTCCGTGTCCCCGCATATTTCTTTTTAGGATTCTGGTTTCTCGAACAAGCCTTTTACGGACTTGCCAGCCTCGAAACACGTACCAACATCGGTATGGAAAACGGCGGTATTGCCTACTGGGCCCATGCAGGCGGGTTTATCTTTGGGGCAATTCTCGGCCCACTGTTGGGTTTATTTAGCGATAAATCCCAGGAAGAATCTTGGTACAAGTAATTTTCATAGTATGGTTGTTACCCTCAATTATGCTGATTGATTTAATAGGTGAAATTGTTTAACTTTCGCAACTGCTAGCCTTACAAGCTATATTGCAGTTAGTCAATAATTTAGGAAAAACACCTGTGTTTCCCCTCTACGATGAAAATCCGACGCGAATCACCCCGTATTTCACCTACGGGTTAATTGGCATGAATATTTTAGTTTTTATTCACGAGGTGAGTCTGTCACATGCACAATTGAGTCAGTTTTTAGGTGAGTATGCGGTAGTGCCTCAAGAGTTAACCACCAATTTGAGTGGAGAGTGGATAACGTTATTTTCGTCACAATTCTTACACGGTGGTTGGTGGCACTTAATCTCAAATATGGTGTTTCTCTGGGTTTTTGGCAACAATATTGAAGATCGATTAGGTCATGCCAAATATCTGATTTTTTATTTAGCGTGTGGTGCTTTAGCTGCCTTGTGCCAATGGTTTATTGGTATGAATTCTGACATTCCTTCCTTGGGGGCAAGTGGTGCAATTTCTGGGATTTTGGGTGCGTACATTATCCGCTTTCCCCAGGCTCAAGTCATGACTTTAATATTTTTGGGGTTTTTCATCACCACAATCAGAGTTCCAGCACTAGTAATAATTGGACTTTTCATTGTGCAAAATGTAATTTCCGGTCTTGCTACCCTGCAAACAGCCGCTAACATGAGCGTGGAAACTGGTGGAGTTGCCTACTGGGCCCACATCGGTGGTTTTATTTTTGGCGTAATTCTTGCTCCCCTATTTGGTTTGTTTCGGCGCGACTAAATACCTAAAGCTCAATTTTTTTAACCTGTTATATCATGTCCGGCTAATCACTTATGATTACTGTATCTGTGCAAAAATCCCAAAAGCCTCTTTCCCCCTGCTCCCGTGCCCTCTAAGCTCGACTTTATCCATTTTTTTCGCAATGCGATAGCTTAAGCTGAAACCTTTGTGGGACAGTAGTTTTACTTTTTTAACTTCATCCATAATCTGTGAGATGGAAAAAGTATTTGCCAAAAAGCCAGGGTTTTTGCCGGATAAAGAAAACCGAGTTCTTAATTTTGGATAAAGTCGAGCTGACGTAACATCTCCTAAATGAGACATTATTTTTCTAAACTAAATTGCTTTTTAAATTCTTCTATGGAAATTGCCAAATCATTTTTAATAATTTCGTTTTCATCAAGTAAATAATACTTTAACATAAATGATTTTATTTCATTCCAAACGCTTTTAATCAGTTCTAACTGTGTGATTTCAGCATTACCTCATTTTTTACACTACTTAATATTAGACTATTAGTTTCTTTTTTTAATAGATAAAACTGAAAAGAGCTGCCAACTCCCACAAAATTATATCTATTGTTAATCGGATTAATTAAAAATAAACGAATGCCATCAAGAAGTTCGCATAAAGATATAAAAATCATCATTGAATAATTCTTATTTGAGTTTTTTGAGGAAATAATTCCATATCTTCCTTGAATAGTAATATGACCTCTACTATAACTATCCAATTTTTCTTCAAACTCATTTTTTTCTAATTCTATTTTAAAACTTAACATATTATATTACTCGCTCCTAAAACACCGATTCACTAATAAAATACGAGACTGAGAAACCCTGTTTTTACGTCTTATACAACCAAACATTCCTTGTTACAGCACCAAAAAATCGGGTTTTTAGTCATGATTCTGAATACTGAATCGGTGTTCTAAGAGGATGTCTGAGAAGTCAAAAATGTCATGCTGAACGGAGCGACAGCGTAGTGAAGCATCTCCAATCACAACGGAAAATTGGGATTCTTCGCTCCACTTCGTTAGGCTCAGAATGACAAAATATACCGTCCAAAAACTTTTCAGACATCCTCTTACGTTTAAATTTCACCCTTAATTTACCAAGGTTTTACCCAAAGCTGTACAAGCAATTCATTATTTGGAAACTATTAGTTTTTGTTAGCACTTGCTGAAACTTCTTCAGATTCTTCTACTGAGGATGTAAATGTTGATGATTTTGCAACTTCTTCAGGTACAGAAACGATGATATCAGCACCATTGATAATTGCTCCCAATAACCCCAGTTCAGATTCAACCAATTGATCGATAGCTTCACCTAACATATTCTCTTGTGTATAGTGTGGTCGTGCTACTAGTACGATTCCATCGCTGTAGGGTTGAATTAATAAAGGGTCATTGGATATGCTGAGAGGACTAGTATCTAAAATAACTAAATCAAAACGCTCGCGGACATCTTCTATCAGCCGCCGCATTTCGCTGGATTCAAGAATAGCAGCGGATTGCCGTACTGGGCCGGGGCTGGGAAGAATGTATAAATTTTCAACATCAGGAACTAAACGAATACATTCACTCAAATTAGCGTAATAACGCAAGGGTTCAATAGTGGCTTCAGGGTCAGGAATTACTTTCAAGGATACACAACGGGAAGGCGATCGCAAATCTGTTTCGATAATTAAGGTTCTTTTACCAGCACGGGCGGAAGCGACACCCAAATTATAAGCACTTGCTGTTTTACCCTCTAGGCTCCCGGTGCTAGTAATCAATACTACCTTTAAGTTTTTACCACCAATTCGGCGCATATTACTACGGAATTTTTCATAAAATTCTAAATAAGGAGAATCTTGGGAAAATACTACTGGCACAGCATCTGGCTCCAAATCATCAACTGGCATTAAAGGCAATTCTCCCAACAGTGCCACTTCTCGTTGCTTGAGGCTCTCGCGGATATCCTCCCTGGTTTTGAAAGTCCCTTCCAGCGCTCCTAATAAAAATATCACTCCGCCACCAATCAATACACCTAAAAAACCACCCACAGCAAGGGTAATAGGCACACTCTTCGGAGGTTTGGGGTCGAGAGTGACTGCGGGGCGTCTGGCAATGCTGAGGCTGCTAGTAGTTTCTGCCTCTGCGGTTTTCGCATCGGTTAGCTTCACCTGCATTTGGTCATAGATAGCTTTTTTGAGTCCAACCTCCTGTTCTAAACGCGATCGCTCTAATTGTTTATTGGGTATCAAAGAATACTCTCGCCGGAGTCGCGCTTCTAGTTGGATTTCTTGAGCTAGTTGTTGTTGCAGTGTCTCCCGTTGGGTTTGTAAAGCCACCATTTGGTTTGCCAATTGCTGGCGTGTTGGATCTAAGCTACTTTGAGTGCGAATGCCTGCAACGCTACCCTGAAGCGGAGCCGCCGTCCCACCACCACCTAAAACTTCAGCAGCACGTTGTTGTAGTAATTCCTCAGCAGCTTGTTTCTGACGCATTAACTGCACCATCGTTGGATGTTCCGGCCGCAAATCTTTTCTGAGTACAGCGATTTGCGATTCACTTTGATAAATTTGCGATCGTAAGTTACCAATAATTGGATCGGCACTCAAAGCAGAAGAAACATAAGCTTGTCCGACTGTTAAGCCTAACTTATTTTGTAAACTGCGAGCTTGACCATCAACCCCAGAAATAGTTAATTGAATTTGCCGTTGGAGATTTTGGCTGGCAGTAATGGCGCTTAACAAGCTGCCATTCTCTGCTGCTAATATTGCTGTTCGCTCTACGCGATCGTACTGTTCTAGTTTCTTTTCAGCAATTTGCAATTCCCGTTTAGCTTGTGGTGTGCGATCGTTAATCTTTTGAATAATTGCTTGTAATCGCCCAGTATTGATGTCACTACTCAACTTGATCATTGCTTGCATCAATTCCGTCAATACCTGTATGGCTCGTTTGGCATCACTATCTACATATTTAAGTTCAAACAGAGGAGATTCTAATTCTCCACTCTTAGCATTTTTTTTAGGTAGAGAAAGGGCAACACTTGTGCCGAGTTGTTTCGGTTTGATGCCGACTTTCTCTGCCACGGTTGCAATTATCTGGTTTGATAGTAAAACATCCTCATTCAGTTCCTTTCCTTGCTGTTGGATTTCATTACCAGTTGTAGAGAAAGAAACTGGCGGCCCACTATAACTAAGTGCCCCAGATCCTATATAACTAGTAGGTGGCTCTGGTTGCATAGCCACCACAGTTGACCCGGCGACAACTAAAGCAAAACTAGCTAGTCCAATCCATTTATATTTATCAAAAGCAATAAGATAGCGTTTAACAATTGGTGGGGTCATGGTCGCTTCGCTCCAATTCAAAATTTAAAATACAAAATTCAAAATTTAGGAAGCACCAAACAAAGATAGTGGCTTTGATACAAGGACGCTATCAACTTCCTACTGTATATATCGGTTGATATCTTTAAGATTTTTCCATTAATGAATTCAAAGATTGGTTGGAGATCTGGCTTCCTACACTCCAAACTATTTCCAGCCTGTATACTTCTTTTAATATTACTAATTCGATCCACCACCGACGTTGTCAAAAAACCGGAGAAAGGATTGAACATTGAAGAAAGGCTGGGTAATAGTGGTCAGGAAATTAGTAATTCTACCAATGAGGTTCCGACCAACAACAATAACATCGTTATCTTGAAGTGCCACATTTTGAGACGCATCACCGCCTAAAGCTTTTTTAGCATCAAGTTTTTGGGTAACAGCTCTGCCTCGTTCCGAATCAAAGCGAACCAGAGCGATATCTCTCAAATTAGCAGTGTCTAGATTTACACCTCCCAAAGCATCTACAAATGTACTGCCGTTAGGCAGTGCTTGAATGGAAAGACCACCCGCAGCGTAGTTTAAAACTCGGACTCTAATCTGTGGTGTGGCCAAGGATGAACGTGCTACTAAATTGCGGTCATAACCATCCTCATTACCGACTTCACGACGGGGCACGAGTATCGCATCTCCGTCTTGTAAGCGTAAATTCGGGATTGAACCGCCATTTTGCAATGCTGCATATAAGTCAATAGTTTGTGAAATCACAGAACCATCGATTAACTTTCGGCGTACTTGCACCTGTCGCAGGTCTGCATTCAACGTTGAACCACCAGATGTTAGCAAAGCATCGGCAACACGGGGTGTTGGTGAATTAATTGGATAAATTCCTGGTCGAAATATTTCCCCGCTAATGGTAACTTGAACTGGTCGCGTTCCGGCCAAGGATACTACCACGATTGGATCTGGGAAAAAGCGACTTAAGCCCAAGCGAATTTTTTCTTGAGCTTCTTCCAAGGTTAAACCTTTTAATGACACCGTTCCCACTTGCGGCACGATGATGTTGCCTTCTGGACTAATTACAGCTTGAAAACTCAGGTCTGGACGCTGCCCTGCTAATGCTAAAACTATTATTGGATCAACTACATAACGATTTAAACCCAAGCGAATTTTTTCTTGAGCTTCTTCCAAAGTTAAACCTTGTAAAGAAACTGTTCCCAATAACGGCACTGCAATATTACCTTCTGGGTTGATTAAAGCTTGAAAGCTCAAATCTGGAAAGCGCTGAACCGAAACGCTAATTCCATCTCCTATGCCTAAGCGGTATGGGCCGGGAGGACGCTGAAGCACAACACCAATTGCATCTCCTGGCCCCAAGAGGTAGCGACTGAGTTGCGGAGAAATTTCTTCATTCGTACCTGGAGGTACAACTTCAGTACCTGGCAAAGGCGAAGGGAATAGCCCTGGTGATTGTCCTTGAGATGGAAAAGGCTGGGCAACAACAAGTTGGATAGGTGTTGTTAAGAAAACTCCTACTTGAAGACTAACAAAACACAAGGCGCTGAATCCACGCATATAATAACTGGGATCTATGAACATTGGTGCAGAAAATATTGATATAGAAATTAGTCGCGCCGAGTGGTTATTTTACTCTAAAAATGCCTTCAATGTCTCTTTTCTCTACAAGTATTTACCAATAAAAAGAGAATAATTTTGCTAAATTTAATTTCTAACTTCATGTTGTTAACATGATTTTAGGTGAGTTTCAGCCTGAACACAATTTATAGAGATAGTCTTGATAAATCTCAGCACAAGCGCATCTATAACAGACTCTACAAAGGGCCTGCCATTAATGTAGCTTGTACTGTTTCCCCAATAGACTGAGCTAAAGACCAAGATGTTTCTACCTGCCCCAAAGGTTCCATTGGAATCAGAATGCTCACACCAACCCAAGGAGTGCGTTGCTTGCGCCACTGTGCCAGTTGATCTGCCAAGAACCAGTGAAAAGGTGATGGATTTCCACCGTCTGGCATAGCATACCATTGCAAAACAGCGAAGGTTTGCTGTGGTGTGGAGGCGCGAAAAAACCTAGCTTCTACTTTAGTTTCGACATTGGAAGCCAACTTTGCAGATGGTTTGACAGTAAATTCCGCAGAACGAGATTGAGCTATATCCCACTTTCCCCAGCGTGACCTTCCCCAGCCATTAACGTCTGTCCACTCTACCTCTGGTTGATCCATAGGCCCATTTTGCGGCAACAAAAGCAGGATTGCTTGGGATTCGGAACCTTCTTTTTTAATTACCTGCAAAGACCAATTATGTTCGCCAATTTGCTGTTCGGCTTGTTCAATGGTTTGCCAACCAGGAAGGGTTAACCCAGTCTTGCGGATCTGTTTTAATTCGTGGAGGGTAGGAACAGCAGGCGGCTGTTTCCATTGCCAGTGTCCTGTCAGATATCCGGGAACCCCTGCCATTGCTAGCAGCAGTAGCAATAACAAAAGTGCTGCTAGCTGAGTCAATTGGTTTTCCTTGAAAAATTTAGAGAAGGAAATCATCAGTAAAATTTGCAATACTTAGGCAAAATTTTACTTTATAAAATCACATTGTGAGTTCAGTAATATTTAGGACTTAAGTAGGTGGACATAAATATTTGTCGTTGGGATAAGGCAGGAGGCAGTAGGCAGGAGGCAGGAGGAAAGAGGGTTTTAGCCTCATTGATTTTTGTTAACATAGTTTAGTTTTATTCTGCCGACCTACTTACGTATAAGCGATGAAAGATTAAGAGAGTTGCAAGGGGAGAGTGGAGAAGTTGAAGAAAATTGTCCCCTCTGCCCCTCTGCTCCTCTGCCCAATGCCCAATGCCTCTAACTTTCTGCTTCTTGCTCAGTTTCTAGAGATGCTGAAAAATAGCTATTAATCCAATTCAGTAAGGGCACTAGTGACACTAGCATACAAGCAGAGTAGAGATCGCCACCCCAACCCTCATGCAGCCATTTAAAAGCCGCTTCTTGACCCGTGCCGTGAAAGAAAGTCAGTAAAGTATTACGAATGATATTGGCAGTAATACTAACGATCGCAGCAAGAGATAAAAACGATATAGTTGTCCGCCGTGAAGATAAAGCATCTGTCCAATAAAGCAGCATCAAGCCCACGTAGAGAGTCGTAAACAACATTTTCAGCCCTGCACAATAGGGAGCAACTTCTACAATCCGCCCTCCCACGTAAAGATTGATTTCATCTACGGTTACTTCCATACCAAATTGATTCAGTATGAAGCCTGCTGTACCAGCGATGAAGCTTTGCAGAGGCATGGTATAGGGAGCAATGAGATAGGGTAATGCTGTTGGGGTGGCTAAAAATACTAGTAGTAGAGGGAATCCTTGTAATCGCAAACCTGCTATTCCCTTAAACCACAAGCATAATCCGACTAATATCACGGGCAATGAAAGGTTAACCCACTCTGTAACACCGCTAAGATAAAAAACTGCCCCTAATAACAATAAAACAGCGCCCAAAGGATTGATGGTATCTGGCAAACGCCTCCACTTTTTCCGGTTCATCCAGCCCAGATAAGCCGCAAATGGTAGACCAATAATCCCGTGGCTGAAATATTCGTGTTCTGTACTGATATTTTTGTGCAACCAACCATCCAACCAATGTAGCAATATTGGAGCATAAAGCAGCAGCAAAACGCCTAAAATAGCTAGATTTAACAAGCCTGATGCGTTTATATTTTTAACCTGTTGCTGGAGTGCCATGATTTTAAGTATTAGTCATTGGTCATTGGTCATTAGTCAGTAGAGACGCGATTAATCGCGTCTGTACAATGGTCATTGGTCATTAGTCATTGGTCATTTGCAAAGGACAAATGACAAAGGACAAAGGACAAATTAAGTATGAATTAACTTCAGGCTACCACGCTGCCAAGGTCAGCAGGAGATAGATTATCTGCCTGATAACTTGTTGAGACTGCATTGGCGATCGCTGCTACAACTTCTTTAACTTGGCTACTACTCAAACCAGGATACATCGGTAATGATAATATTTGCTTTGACAATTTCTCTGCTTGGGGAAAATCTCCCGGTTGATAGCCTAAGTTGGTGAATGCTGGCTGGAGATGACAAGGAATTGGATAGTGAATACCAGTTTGAATTCCTGCTGCTGTGAGTTTTTCCTGGAGTTGCTGGCGTTCTATTGGGCAAGAATCATCTACTTTAATCACATAAAGATGATACACGTGTCCTGTATCACTTTGATTTTCTATAGGGATAATTCCAGCAGTTGCCAAGGGTGCTAGTTCACTATCATACTGCTGGGCAATAGTCAGGCGATCGCGATTCCACTGGGGTAAATATGGGAGTTTTTTGTGCAAAATCGCTGCTTGCAAAGTATCCAAGCGGCTATTCGTACCTAGTTCAGTATGAAAATACTTTTGCGATGCACCATAATTTCGCAAGCGTACCATCTTCTGGGCTACATCTGAATCTCGTGTTAGCAGCATTCCGCCATCCCCAAATGCTCCCAAATTTTTGCTGGGATAGAAACTAAAAGCTGCTGCTATTCCTATTGAACCAGCGTAATATCCGTCTCTTTGGGCAAGATGTGCTTGGGCGGCATCTTCAAAAATTAGGAGTTTGTAGGTATCGGCAAAGTTTACTAAATCGCGTGGTGATACCATCTGACCATAGAGATGCACAGGGATAATTGCTTTAGTATGAGGCGTAATTGCCTTTGCAGCGGCTTCTAAGTCAATTAAAGCAGTTTGGCGATCGCAATCTACCAAAATTGGCTTGGCCCCAGCACGTAGCACCCCAATTAAGGTGGCGATAAAAGTATTTGCTGGTAAAATTACTTCATCGCCAGCACCAATATTACACGCTTGTAATCCCAGAGCGATCGCATCTGTTCCTGATGCCACACCAACTCCATAAGCTGCCCCAGACACTGCCGCAAATGCTGCTTCAAAATCTGAAAGTGCTTGCCCTAAAATAAAATCTCCCCGTTCCAATACAGATTGGATTGCATCTTGTAATTGCGTTTGAATTGGTTCGTGTTGTAACTTTAGGTCTACAAAAGGAACTCTAATAGTCATTTTCTTCATTACCATTCGTCCTCAAAAAATATTTTCTCGCCTGGAAAAAATAGAAAATATTGTACAATTTTCGGCATGAAATTGTAATAGATTTAATCTATTGGATCAAGGCTTAGATCAACTATTTAGTCGGTTATAGTTAATTCAAAATCACGCCCTCTTAATTTGAGCGCCCGAAGTTGCCATCAGAGTTCTCTGAAGCCGCCACTCCAACTTCTCTCAAAATTCCAAAAGTTTAGAAACTGGGCTTTTCAATAATTTGGTAGCTTGCTAATCCGTAGGGATATGGTTGACCTATTTAGATCATCCTGCACTAGGATTATCATGTCTGGGTGCTAGCTGTTATCAGTAAAATGTCTATATTTAATTACACTAACATCGATTTTTTTTAAGTAAATTTACTTTGAATGTTCCAGTAAAAATTTTCCCTTATATACATAAAGAATAACAGCCCCTTTGTATTGTATCCTTAGCATTAGCTTACCCTGGCTGAATCCAAATCTAACGCAGTCTGATTGCCAAATCTCAAGCAAGAAAGACTACACCAGTGCTAAATAAAGAACATTCAGCACCAGTAACTAGTAACTAGCAGACACCACATCTTGGCTTAATGGAAGGGAGAAAAAATTTTTGCCCTAAATTTGTTTGTCAGAGGCAAAATTAGGGAATGCTTAAAAATAGCAATTGATAACCTAGAAATAGGACTTGGATCAATTACACGATTGAGAAATTATTAAGGTAGCAGTGGCAATGATAGAGCCTGAAAACAAATTATTTGCCCTAAAGGATGGTTGGGATTCTCATGAATCAAGAGAACAACAACGCCTCAAAGCTTTGTCCGATTTAGGTTTGCGGCAACCAGAAACGATTCCGGTTTTTGAAGAAGCCACACAGACTGCTGCCCACTTTTTGGAAGCACCAATTTCCATATTGGGATTTGTGGATCAGGAACGCCATTGGTTCAAATCGGCGATAGGCTTATCTAGACTGGGACTAATGAATCATTTGGCACAAAGCCGCCAACTACTACGCCGGGAATCATTTTGCACTCAGGTAGTAGACAGCTTTCAAATATTTGTAATTAATGATACGCATAAACTTACTGACCCAGTACTTGCTGGCAGCAAGTTAGTGCAAGATTATGGTATTCGTGCTTACTTAGGAGCGCCATTAATTGATGCTGAGGGACATTGTTTGGGTGCATTAGCGGTGATGGATTTAGTCCCGCGCAATTTTACAACCCGAGACATTGAGTTTTTACAAATCATCGCTCGTTGGAGCATGAGTGAATTTGAACGTAACCGACTTCTGCAAGGGAAACTTGAATCAAACGCTTCCAAGAACGTTCCGATATTTTCACTTAATGAGGAACGTAACACAGAGATTAAAATCACTGCATCCACTCAAGATAGCAACTCTGTTTCTACTAAGCAACTGAAGCTAGAACTTTTGAGTCAGCTAACTCAGGAGTTACGCACGCCCTTAACATCTGTACTCGGTATGGCTAGTGTTTTAGGACGTGAGATTTATGGGCCTTTGACGACTAAACAGAGAGAATATTTGGAAATTATCCAACACAGTGGTCGGTACTTACTTTCCCTAGTAAACGAAATTACCGAACTTGGAGCTATGGATGAAAACTCAACTGTGCTAAATCTAGCTCCTGTGGATATTGAAATGCTATGCCAACAAGCTATCAATACCCTAGAAGAAGTAGCTAATCGCCGCGAGCAAGATATTCGCCTGTCTATAGAACCGGGACGCAGTCGCATTTGGCCTTTAGATAAAGACAAGGTGCGGCAAATGCTTTATCACCTGGTTTTCAGTGTGATTCAACTTTCGGCTACAGGTAGTATTGTTCGCATTCATGTTTCTTACAAAGAAGATACGCTCAACGTTACTATTTGGGTTTCCCATCCCTGGTTAGGGGACGGCATAACAGAGGTAGATCCTTACTTCCGTCTCAATTCTTTGTCGCTGCTGGAGCTTACAGGTGAGGTAGCAACTTACAATACTTATACAGAAAGACAAGAGCAACTAGATACTTCATCAGTAGCAGTGGAGAATTCCAAAAACCTGAGTGATTCCCACTCAAATTTATTTGCTACTAGTTCAGGTATAAATTTAGCTAAATCACATGGAAGTCTTTCTCGTGAAAGCTTGGGTTTATTACTAAGTTGTCAACTGGCAGAATTGCATGGCGGACATATTTTGATTCAAGGTTCACCAGAATCAGGATATCGTTATGTGCTTTCTTTGCCGTTGCAACTGGCGACTTCCTCACCAGCAATTAGCGATGTCTGATTGTGGGGATTGGGGAAGGTGGGGCCCTTGAAGGGGATAAGGGGTAATGGAGATTGGGAAAGACGTATTTTCTATTTATATTTCATTAGTTCGTAGCGAATTCTCTGTGTGCTTCTGCACTTACCTATGCCTTTAAATTTCAACCCTGAATTCGCCACCATTTTACGTCAAGCTGTACTAAGTATATGAAGAACTATCTTAACTTCCTATTGGCTGATGGCTAGGAATAAGAATGCCATCACATGATGTGTAATCTCTAGTCAATACCTTTTTATAGCTATAGGCATTATGATCAATTCCAAGTTCTGCGTCGGCAGGCTAATCGATCGCAATGTTTTTTATGAATTTAGTCTGGCAACGATTTACTCTATCAACTTTACCGCTCAAAGAATATCTTGCTACCAGTTATGTACACCGCTCTCTGGTGGGGTTGCTAAGTTCTTGGCGGCAAACTAGCGTCTTACTCCAGTGGGGAGATGCGATCGCAGCGGCTTTACTTAGCTTAATATATGCTCTAGCACCTTTTGCTTCGAGTGCGTTGGTGGGTTTTTTGCTGGTGGCTTGTGTCGGATTTTGGCTGTTGTTGACTTTATCCGATCAAGTAACACCAGCAAATGTCTCATCAGTCACTCCCATTCACTTGCTGGTATTGCTTTACTGGGGAGTTGCCGCAGTTGCAACAGCATTATCACCAGTGAAAAAGGCGGCACTTAACGACTTGGGAACCTTGACCTTGTATTTGCTATTATTTACCCTTTGTGCCAGGGTATTAAGGTCGCCTCGTCTCCGTTCTTGGATTATCATCCTTTATCTGCACGTATCGTTAATTGTTAGTGTATACGGGTTGCGGCAATGGTTTTTTGGAGCCACAGCACTGGCGACTTGGGTTGATCCAGAATCTCCTCTGTATAAGACTACAAGAGTCTACAGTTATTTAGGCAATCCCAACTTATTGGCTGGATACCTCTTACCAGCAGTAATTTTTAGCTTAGTGGCAATTTTTGCATGGCAAAGCTGGCCTAAGAAAGCTCTTGCATTAACGATGCTAATTGTCAATAGTTCTTGCCTAATTCTAACTTTTAGTCGTGGCGGTTGGATTGGACTAGTGGTGGCAGTTTTAGCTGTGATGGCATTGCTAGTTTATTGGAAAAGCGTGGAAATGCCTCGTTTTTGGCGTACTTGGTCACTACCGATTGTCTTGGGAGGTTTGATTGGCATATTGGTGCTAGCAGTGATATTTGTAGAGCCAGTGCGGCTGCGAGTGTTCAGTATTTTTGCCGACCGTAAGGATAGCAGTAATAATTTTCGCCGAAATGTGTGGGATGCTGTTTTTGAAATGATTCGCGATCGCCCGATTTTCGGCATTGGGCCTGGTCACAACTCTTTTAATAAAGTTTATCCCCTCTACCAACGCCCTCGTTATACTGCTTTGAGCGCCTATTCGATATTGTTTGAAGTGACTGTAGAAACAGGCTTTGTAGGTTTAGCCTGCTTTCTCTGGCTACTAATTGTCACATTTAATACGGCACTTTTGCAAGTGCGACGATTGCGGCAAATCAGAAGTTTAGAGGGATTTTGGTTAATCGGAGCGATCGCTATTTTGTTGGGTATGCTAGCTCACGGCACTGTAGATACTGTCTGGTATCGTCCTGAAGTCAATACCCTCTGGTGGCTGATCGTTGCCTTAATTGCCAGTTACTGGACACCTTTAGCTCAAAACCAGACGAATTCAACTAATTCAGAACCAGCAACAAACTAATATAAAAAAGAATTCAGAAGTCAGAATCCAGGAGTCAGAACAAGAAAGTGGAGGATTCAGACCCGCCACTAATTGTAAACCACCAAATTCTCAATTTGGTGGGGATCTTAAACCCACTTATTCATCTGCCAGTCGTACAGAATTCATGCTGAATTCTAACTCCTGACTCCTGAATTCTTTGTTGATAAATAAGTTGTCAATTGTTTTCTTACCGAATAACTGACAACTTTTGAATTTTGCATAAATAAATTTTGAATTGTCTAGTCTCTGTAGGTAGTGGCACTTGGGGCATTAGGGTCGCGATAAGCTACAGGTTCGTGATTGCGCTTATTACCAGTCAACCCAGCTAGACCGAATAAACCAAGCAATCCTAGCCAACCCCAATCAAAATCGTTGCGATCGTTAGTGGTCGTTGTTGGAGCAGTAGTGGCTCCGGGGTCATTATTTGTCTGAGCTTGTGCAGATAGAGTTAAAGGTAAAATTCCCATACTCAAGGTGAGAACACCAGCGCCAACAGCTGTAATGAAATTACTTTTCATAGGTTGTGAAAATTCCTGATGATATCTGAATTTACTCACCAATGTATCGAGTCTCAACTTTAACAAAATCAATCTGCGGCTATAAACTAGACATTTTCATAACTCACACTGTAGATATACAACATGGTTTTCACAGCAATCCCTTTCTCACTCTTTGTGGTAGTTTAGCAACACCGATCCTTAATAGCTTTTCATTGCTCGTTGAATGTCACGCTGGTCTTGGCGTCGTTTCAGGTCTTCTCGTTTATCGTGGAGCTTTTTACCTTTGCCAAGGGCTATACTCACTTTTAGCCAGCCTCGTTTAAGATACATTTTCAAAGGGATTAAAGTTAAACCCTGTTGTTCGACTTTACCAATTAGCTTACGGAGTTCTTGGCGATGCAATAGTAGCTTGCGTGTACGCCGTGGTTCATGATTGAAATATTGTCCACTAGCGTTGTAAGGCGAGATATGCACATTGATCAACCATGCTTCGCCATTGCGAAGCAAAGCATAGCCATCTTGGAGATTGACTTTCCCCGCACGAATCGACTTCACCTCTGTTCCTGTCAACTCAATTCCAGCTTCGTAAGTTTCTAGAATTTCATACAAATAACGGGCTTGACGGTTGTCGCAAATAACTTTGTAACCTTCGTTCTTGTCGCTCATTGATAATTTTGTGTGCTTTAAATGTACCTAAAAAATTATTTGGATTGGCTTGTAAATTATAGGGTGTATCTTAGAACCGCTATAAATGGTGAACTGTATATCACTAATTTAGCTTTTCTAAGTTCACAATTAAGGTTTTCTGGCAACTTTAAGTTAACTGATACCGATTACCTCTGAGGTTTCATAGAACAAGTTGCTTGAGCAACTTGTCTCACCAAGCCTGATTTTATGCAGTTTCACACAACCTCCTGATAGTTTGGGAAGCCGCGCATCTTCAGATCGCAAAGGAACAAACAACGGGCGGTTAAAACCGCCGTCAGTCTAACGGGGCAGTCGCTTGATGTAGTCGTGAATAACTTCTGAAATCTGTCGAAATGTTGAGTCTGCATAATTTTTCAAACGCTCAAATTCAGCCTCGGGCAATCGAACTCGTAACAATTTATCGCGGGACATAATGTAGCTGTTATTGTGCTAAAATTATTCGACGTCGAAATGTTGCTAGGGCACTGTTCGCTACGCAGAAACGGCTTCGCCAGTAGACGAGTGTTGACGAGTAACACGCAAACCGTAGCAAGGGGGCTGTCCCAGAATTGCCTGGGTTGTAGAAACAGACTCTATCTAGCCAAACGAGTATCTTTGGATGTTTAGGAGTAGGGGTAGGGCGCGTGTAAGCCAGCCTGGAGGCTCGAACTTTGTATCAGTTCCACAGCGATGTGAAGGGATACTTGGCTCAGGGCTACTGAAAATCCCTGATTCTGGAGCGCGGGGGCATTTGCCCCCGCGCTTTCAGCTTTCTTGTAAGCTTATAAATAGGACTTACACATCAAGTAGGGGCAATACCCTGTGGAAAGCCGCTTCTCTACGAAAAACTCCGCGTAATTTGCTTGTTTGCGTTTACATAAAATTGCCCCTACAGAAAATCAAGATTTTCACTCCCTTTTTGCATAAGTCCTGACAAAGAATTGATCTGACGCTAATGATGATGATGATTTGTTACAAATTACAAAGCTCTTTATGACACCTAAGCACAGGGAGTCTAGGTGGTTACACTTCCTTAACCTTCCTAATGATTTAAGATTTTCTTTATAAATAAACCCTCAGAGCAGTCATTAGCTGGTAATCCTGTCATAGTATGAAACATAAGAACACTATTATTGGCTGTGTTCACTAACGGAGTACATAAAAACAAATTTCTGAGTAAAAAAATGCTAGGGGTGTATTATCCATGCCCTTGACGATCCTTGTAGTGGATGATGATTTGGGCACTCGTCTGTCTGTTAGCGACTATCTTGAACTGTCTGGCTACTCAGTGATCACGGCTAATGACGGTCAAGAGGCTTTGTTTATGGTGGATGAGTATCATCCTGATTTGATTGTCACGGATATTGTTATGCCACAGATGAATGGCTATGAGCTGGTGCGCCGAGTGCGTCAACAACCAGTGTTTCGTTTATTGCCTGTAATTTTATTAACGGCACGCATTAAAACTCAAGAAAGAATTCTGGGCTACCAGTCAGGATGCGATTTATATTTACCCAAACCTTTTGAACTGGAAGAGTTAGCAGCAGCAATCCGCAATCTTTTGGAGCGATCGCAAATTATCCAATCAGAATATCGTTTTTCTCATAAAGACGGTTTGAGCATTTCCGGCTTGACAAAAGCGGAGGATGCCCATAATTCTCTGTCCACTCAAATTCAGAAATCCCATCTGCACTCAGCCCTAACTCATAGAGAACAGGAAGTCTTAGAGTTATTGACTCATGGTCTTTCTAATGCCGAAATGGGTCATCAACTACACCTGAGTCCTCGAACAGTGGAAAAATACGTTAGCAGTTTATTGAGAAAAACCTCAACCAGCAACCGCGCGGAATTAGTCCGTTTTGCGATGAAGCATGGTTTAGTGGAATAAAAGTTAGGAGTTAAAAGTGAGGAGTGAGGAATTAAAACTCCTAACTTCTATTTTTTACGCGATCGCGCCTTTGCCCAATTAGCTGAGATTCCTGGTTTAATCCCTACAGGGGATGCTTGCGATCGTTTACCTCACCATGTCAGTATGTGCCTACAACACGCCGATGGGGAAAAACTTAGCGGTAAAACCTTGGTACGACAGCTAAACCTTGCAGGTATCGGCATCAGTGCTGGTGCTGCCTGTCACAGTGGTAAACTTAGTCCTAGCCCAATATTATTAGCGATGGGCTATTCTGAAAAAGCTGCTTTGGGGGGAATTCGCATCACATTGGGACGTGATACGACTGAAGCTGATATAGATTGGACGGTAATGGTGTTGAAGCAAGTTTTGCAAAGGCTAACACCGGATTTATCTTTAGTTAAGCGTTAAATGATTGGCAAAAATGTTAGTATTTCAAATGTTGCTCATTGTTTTTGTGCTGCTGTTATGGGTGATATTAGCTCTTTGTATCAGGGCTGTTGAAAGCGTCAAACCAGTTCTTTAAACCATGAGTCTATCTTACTAATAATATTTGTGCTATAAAGCCTAAGCTTATTAAGAGCTTAAAACTAAAAATCAAGGTTTTCAAGCACATTTTATG
Source organism: Nostoc sp. ChiQUE01b (assembly GCF_034531255.1). NCBI lineage: Bacteria > Bacillati > Cyanobacteriota > Cyanophyceae > Nostocales > Nostocaceae > Nostoc > Nostoc sp. ChiQUE01b. Next base: position 79,699 of record NZ_JAVRBM010000016.1, read on the forward strand.
AAAACAAATAGGGATTTTTAGAGTAGTGGGATAGGTTTATGTAAAATTTTTTAGTCTATCTCCTATGCAATCATGCTAGATGAGTTAAACCTTAAGTAGAAAGGCACAAATTAAAAAACTAAGTCAAAAAAGATAAACAATGCTAAAACTCCCTTTCTTTGCACCTCTACCCTCATTGCAACAATAGATATTTACACCGACCTACTTAACTCATGAAAATCATAAGAAACACAATGCCAATTTCAGATTTATTTAATCAGATGTTAAGCGGTGAGCTTACTGTCAATAGGAGTTATCAAAGAAGTTCAGGTCTTTGGCCACAAAATGCTAGATCGTACTTCATTGATATTGTCTTAAATGAATTTCCATTTCCCAAAGTTGTGATCAGGCAAGTGGTAGATATAAAAACGAGAAAGACGAAAAGGGAAATAATTGATGGCCAGCAAAGATTAACGACTATTAAGGATTATATAGAAGATAAGTTTAAGTTATCAAATGTAAGTAAAAACTATCAAGGTTTATATTTTACAGGACTAGAAGATGATGTGCAATCTAAATTTTTAGGTTATGAAGTGTCAACAGACACCATAATTTCGGCTACAGAAGAAGAGATTTTAAAAATATTTAGGAGGATAAATTCATATACTTTGCCTCTTAAAGATGCGGAGAAAAGACATGCCTCATATCAAGGTGATTTTAAGTGGTTTATCAAAGATACACTTGAGGACTATGTTATCTCAAAGCTAAATATCCTCACGATATAATTGAAGCAAAAGAGATTAGCTCAGGGAAAATTGCGATTAATTCATGGATCGAAAATATGAATGGTTTCTTAAACTATCTTTGAATTAATTCTGATCATCTAATTGGTACGATTGCCACTCTTATAAGAAGGACAAAAACATCATGAACACTGCTAAACTCACCACTGATGGCACTCACCAAATGGTCATTTTGCCCGAAGATTTCCAACTCCCTGGCACTGAAGTTTATATCAAAAAAATTGGTAACGCTATTGTCCTCATTGCCAAAGATAACCCCTGGCAATCCCTCATTGATAGTCTAGACAATTTTTCTGATGACTTCATGACTACCAGAAATCAGCCACTCGTCGACACCAGAGAAACCTTTTAAATGCGATACCTGCTTGATACCAACATCTGTATTTACCTCATCAAGCAAAAACCCCAAAAAGTACTGGATAAATTCCAAACCCTTAGCATTTCTGATGTTGGTATCTCCTCCATCACCGTTGCTGAACTCGAATACGGAGTTGCTAAAAGGAGCTAGTGCGTTGGGCGGCTTTGCCGACTTGAAGCAACTAGCGTCCAACAGCAAGAGAAAAACCGCATCGCCCTGATGCAATTTCTGCTACCTCTAGAAATTGTTGAATTCAATCAATCATCTGCAACGATTTACGGCAGCATCAGAAGTGATCTCGAAAGTAGAGGACTTATTATTGGTGCAATGGATATGCTCATTGCTTCTCATGCGCTGAGTTTAGGAGTTATCCTCGTTACTAATAATGTACGAGAGTTTTCTCGTATTCCTACCCTCCTATTAGAAAACTGGGTTGAGTAGTTGTCAATATGCAAGGTGTGATATATTGTGTTGCTGGCCTCCTGTAATATCAATCTGAATAACTTTAAGATCAATAGAAATCAGCATCATGAGTATTATCGTCTTCGGCAGCATAAATATAGACTTGGTAGCAACAACACCCCGGTTGCCAGTTGCAGGAGAAACGTTGCTAGGAGAAGACTTTTTTAAAGTTTCGGGAGGTAAAGGAGCCAATCAAGCTGTAGCATTAGCAAAATTGGGCATTCCTACCCAAATAGTGGGGCGTGTAGGCGCAGACGATTTTGGTACGGAACTTGTTAACAATTTGCAAGCATCTGGTGTACAGACTGATAACATTTTTGTGGATGAAACTGTTAGTTCTGGAGTCGCTATTATCACCGTGAGTCAGACTGGTGAAAATCAAATCGTCGTTATTCCTGGTGCAAATGGGCGCGTCAATCAAGAAGATGTAGAACGATTATCCCACTTTTTACCAGAAGCTAAAGCACTACTTTTACAACTAGAAATTCCTATTAATGCCGTGGTTGCTGCTGCTAAAATGGCACAAGTTGCAAACATAAAAGTGATTTTTGACCCTGCACCCGCACAATCTAATTTACCAGATGAACTCTATCCATTGGTAGACATTATTACACCAAATGAAGTTGAAGCAGCGCAGTTGGTTGGTTTTCTTGTAAATGGAGAGGAACAAGCAGCCAAAGCCGCTATGGTTTTGTTGGAAAGAGGTGTGAAATGTGCGATCGTCAAACTGGGTGCTAAGGGTGTTTTTTGTGCCACTGCTGAAGAAAAGTTTTTTTTACCCGCGTTTTCAGTTCATGCAGTTGACACAGTAGCCGCAGGCGATGCTTTCAATGGTGGTTTAGCGGCGGCACTTTTTGAAGGACTTTCCTTACATCAAGCAGTTATTTGGGGTGCAGCAGCAGGTGCTTTGACAGCGACAAAACCAGGCGCACAAACTTCGCTACCGGATAGGTTTACATTTGATGCATTTCTTAAGGAAAGGGGAATGAATGGTGGTTTTCAAGGGTAGGTATTTAAACCAATTCGCAATTCGCAATTCGCAATTAGGTGTTATAACGGGGATTTAGAAAGAGCCACAACACTTGCGGCTTGATAGAAACCGGGGATTTAAACCCCTACACTTTGTTAAATTTACTTATCGTCGGCTAATAATATAGAATTCATACTGAATTCTTTTTTATTTTCCAATTCACAAGCACAATGACGAAAGTTACACTCTACATTGCAGCTAGTTTGGATGGCTACATTGCTCGCAGGGATGGCACAATTGAGTGGCTATCAATCCTTGATACAGAAGGTGAAGACTACGGTTACACTGCTTTCTACGAATCGATTGATGCGATCGTCTTAGGTAGCAAGACGTATGAAGTAGGGCTAGGTTTTGATCGATGGCCTTATCCAGAAAAAAAATCCTTCGTATTCACCCAACGTAATTTTCAATCCGATCGTGAGGACATTGTGTTTGTTTCTGACCCAGTAAAACAGGTATTAGCGAATATAGAGGCTCAAGGCTTTAAAAATATCTGGCTAGTTGGTGGCGGAGAATTAATTAATTCGTTTCTTCAGCATAGCTTGATTGACGAATATATTATTTCAACGATTCCAATTATCTTAGGTGGCGGTATACATCTTTTTCCACCATCTAACCATCAAGAAAAGTTGGAGCTGATTAACTCACAACAATATCCAAGTGGTTTACTTCAAGCACATTATAGGCGAAAAGTAAATAATTAAAATAATTCGTAATCCTTAATGATATTCTCTACGAATTACGAATTACGAATTAGCTAAACAAGCTTTTGAACAGCGTTGCTAAAGTCTTCGTAAGGAGAAACCCCCACTATAGTTTCTGCTAAAATACCATCTTTAAAAATTAAAACAGCTGGAATACTACGAAGACCAAATTTTTTGAAAATTGGCTTATTGTTGTCAACGTCTACCTTAACAACTTTAGCGCGACCTTTGTATTCTTGGGCAAGTTGATCCATTAACGGACTGACTAAGCGACAAGGGCCACACCAAGTAGCAGTAAAATCAACAACAACAACTTTCTCTTCACTTCCATTTAAAACAACATCAAATTCACTTTCTTCAACGTAAGCAACTATGTCAGTATCAGTAGACATTTTTTAATTCCTTAGTGTCAAACTAAAATTTCAGCAAAAAGCTAACCTATAGAAACTATACTCCCTTCTGAGTGTCAGATTCATTAGTTACCTACATTCATTGAGAAACCCCACAGATGAGTTTTGCTTGCTAGGGTATATTTAATAACTTATAATCTTTGTACGTAGAGTGCGTTATGCGATCGCACCCTACCAACAAACCTAATCCAAAAACCCATACCTTCAAGGCGTAGAAGCGTCAATACTCATCCTGCCGATCAAACAGTTCTAACAACCCAATTGTACCTACAAAAAAAGTATAAGTAGCATATTTTATTGGCATTTTTTGTCTTGAAGGTGCATAAAAAGCTGCTATGATGCTCTCAATAAAATGGCTCATTATGGCAAAACGCTCAATCCAAAAAATTGGATTAAGGCTGCTTGATACATTAATATTAGTTATTACTGCATAAATATTCCACGATTCCAATCCAATTGCGCTTGTTATGAGCATTGTAGATATAATCTTTACAAAGGTATAAATCTTTTTCTTGATAAACTTTAAGTCCATACTGTTTATAAAAATAATATTTAACATATATACAAGACTTGGGAAATTAACAGACAAATTAATGTGTCTACCTAAAAATCCGCCCTAAGTCAATCAATCTTATATAAGGTTTTCTAATCCTATCAGGTACATCATAGTCCCTTCCTTGCTTGCAGGGGTTAGGGGTAGGTTTTTTGTAACTCACTAAGAATAGCTGTAGCAGTCCTAAATCATTTGTGAAAATTATATAGGCATTTTCAATCAGGTGAGGTACAAGTATGCAAATAGACCTAGCCCCCTAACCCCCTTCCCGCTTCGGTAAGCTACGGTGTATACACAAGTCTGAAGTTGCTCAAGAATCTGGGTTTTACCCCATCCTAACCACTGCTTAAACCAATTCGCTTTTTCGCCCATTCGCAATTCGCTTTTTCCGTGTTGTAACGGGAATAAAGACAAGAGCCACAACACTTGCGGCTTGATAGAAGCTGGGGACTTATACCAATTCTTTATAAACAAACTTGCACTAAATAATTTAATCTCTCTTATTGGCGTTCTTCTCTGACGAGACGCTGCGCGTTCGTGTAGCGTTCCGAAGGAAAGGCGGTTCGTTTCCTTATCTATATTTTTCACGACTCCTGCAAGGATTGCTATATATTTAAAAAATAACAAAAGTATGGAATAATACATAGGTGAAAAGTTTCATCGCACTCCATAGATTGATAATAAATGTAAAGCTATGATTGCTCAACATTACAACTCAATTCATGTTGAAAATAACTTGCTTAAACAAATCAAAATTAAAGAAAATCAGCTAAAAATTGCACAAGAGTCTGAGATGCTTCATGTAGCAGAAGAATTGCAGAGTCAATTATTAAAGCTACAGTCTCAATTATCAGAGCCACAAGAGCAAGACCTTGAAATTCAAGCGTTGATGAGTTTGCTAGACGATTGAAATTGTAAATTTATATTGCAAACTTGATTCACAATACAAAATCTCTGTTAATCAAAAACAGAATATAGTAATTTTGATACCTGGGGATATAGGTTATGTGCTATAGCTGAAGAATTAACAGAACAAGAAGGAGCCGTAGAAGGGTGATGATTCTTACTTAGATAAGACGTTGGGGTTTTTGCTGAGTATGTGGTCTTTTGCTTTGCGGTACTGAATCAATCTTAAGAATAGGTTTAATTGGGCGCTGTTGCCTTTGATTAAGAATTTGAATTTCTTTCTCAATTGAATCTTTTCCTTGTCTAAAAAAGTCTTGAGAATTATAAGGCACCAAGTCACGGGATAAATGTTGAGCTTGTGCTGGCGTCAAACTAGGAACTGCTTGTTCAGCATTGGCAGAAGTCTGTACAGCTATTAAAAAAGCTATTGAAACCACCAATGGTTTGATTTTTGTACATCCGGTAAATATTAGGTTTGACATGATTGATACATCTGTTGTATAAATACAGTTTCCAACCATATTAGTGTTGGTCTAATTATAAACAAATTATACTTATTTCCTTGCTAATTACCTCCTACAAATGGATGAATTAATCAAATCAACTATTAGTACAATACAGCTACCATCTAAATTAACTAAATAAGTTGCTCAAGCAACTGGTTAAAGTTAGACAAACCTTCTGCCACTTGAAATTTCGATGGATGTTGAAAGCAAGAGAATTGTGCTAGATGTAAAGTGCTATTCAGTAGTGAATGGTATTTTCGCCTTTTGAAACACCTGCTCAACAGTAAATTGCAGTCCTTCAAATAAAGAATCTGTGAGTAATTCTTCTCCCATATAAGTTTGTGGTGCTGCATCTGAATAAAAAACAGTAATACTTCTGGCCTTGCTATCTAATACCCACACCCGCAGTACCTTAGCATCTAAATAGTCTTTGGCTTTAGCCGCCATTTGTCCAAAGGTTTGTCTCGGTGAGAGAGTCGCAGTCTTGGCGGTTTCCGTCGATTGCGTTAGCGCAGCGCTAGCGACGTTAGGAGCGTCACTCTCGAACCCGAAGGGTGAAATAATCTCAATCACCAAATCAGGAGGAACAGGACAAGCTTCGTTTTCATCCCAGTCTGCGGGTAAATGTTCATAAGAAATATACAAAATATCTGGAATTGGCATCCAATCTTGCCCCCGACGGGTCAATGCAACAGACCATTCAGGGCAAACTTCTCCTTTTCCCTCACACGATTGCTCAATCAAATTGAGAAGGACGCGGGTAAGTTTTGCGTGAAAAAATTTTGGTGACATCTTAGGAATTGCTTGACCATCAACAAGTTCGTAGGTGATATCTCCCTCGCCTGGTGGAAGATTCAAGAACTCTTGCAAGGTTAATTGATTCTTGGCTTGGAGTATCATGGCTCATTAATTCGTAATTCGTAATTGAAGGACAAAGCAACTAATACCAATTCAAAATTCAAAATTCACGCATTAAGAAAGCCAGACAGAACAAAGGTATGTCCGTATGTATCTGTCGCATTCTTTTTTCAAATTGGTATAAGTTTTATTCTGACTCCTGAATCCTGACTCCTGAATTCTTTTTCAAATTGTTCACATTCCTCGCAACACTTGCCGAATAATATCTGATGGCACTTCATCGGTAATTGTTACTACACCAATCTCTGTTGGTAAAACAAACCGCACTTTCCCGGCTTTGACTTTCTTATCTAACTGCAACGCCTCAATAATTGCTTCAATATCTAACCCATCTGGTAACTGAGTAGGTAAACCCGCTTTTTGAATTAAAGCATTTTGACGTTCTGTGTCTTCCTTGTGCCACAGTCCCAAATCCACAGCAATTTGACCGGCTGCTACCATACCAATAGCCACCGCTTCACCATGATTTACTAAACGATAACCAGTCAAACTTTCCACTGCGTGACCGATGGTATGACCATAGTTAAGAATTGCGCGTAATCCGCCTTCTTTCTCATCTTTGCCAACAACATCAGCTTTAGCTTGACAAGAGCGCATTAATATGGAATTGATTAGGTCAGGTTTGACATAGCGGAGTTGGTCGAGGCGTTTACTTGCTTCCAACTGGGCAAACAATTCGGCATCCCAAATCACACCGTACTTGATAACTTCTGCCATCCCGGCTCGAAACTCACGCATAGGTAGAGTTTTTAACACATCTGGGTCAATCAAAACCAAGCGCGGTTGATGGAATGCTCCAATTAAGTTTTTACCGTGGGGATGATTCACGCCAGTTTTGCCGCCAATTGCTGAATCTACCATCGCCAACAAAGAGGTAGGCACTTGGACAACATTAATACCGCGCAGCCAAGTTGCGGCTGCAAAGCCAGTCATATCCCCAACTACACCTCCGCCCAAAGCTACCATCGTAGAAGAACGTTCTAGGCGGTTTTCCAAGGCTACATCGTAGAGTTTTTGGATAGAATTGAGGGTTTTGTAGCGTTCACCAGGTAGTAGATTGCAACTAGCAACTTCAAATCCAGCAGATATTAGGGATGTAATTGCTCTTTCGCCAAAATGCTTAAAAATCGTCGGATTAGAAACCAGCAATACCTTCTTGCCCAGTTTCAGACTGGCCATCTGTTGACCGAGTTGATCTAAACTCGAACATGCGATCGCAATCTCATAAGACTGCTCTGGTAGATTTACATTAATTACAGAAGTCATTGCCCAACCCCAAACAAGCGCCCGTGGGCTGTATTGTATCGCAATCTAGAAAATGGGCATAGGGAATAGGGCATTGGGGATTGGTAAGAACCAAAGAAGCAGGGGGAGAAGTTGCAGTAACTATTTCTCCTCTACGCTCATGCCCCATGCCCCACACCTTTCAGGAGTGCTGAGTACTGAGTGCTGAGTGCTGAGTGGGGAATTTCACTTCTTTACTCTTTACTCAGCACTCGGAACTCGGAACTGTTTTGCCCTATGCCCAATACCCAACAACTAATGATTCAATAGATTTAGGAACTATTCTGGAGAGCAAGAAATGTTTGCAATTGTATCTTATGTCGTCTTCTTGGGTTTATTCTTTGGCTTATCTGTAGGTTTGCTGTTCGGTCTGCGGACTGCCAAAATAATTTAATCGAGAAGTATATTCAATCCAAGACTCTTGTGGGGCGGGCATCTTGCCTGTCCTCAGTTTATTAATATCCGATAAAATCCTCACTTTTTCACCAAGTTTACCTCGATGCACTTGGTAGAAGCGTTGTCGGCTTTAGTCTGTCGGTACTTACTCTGTGATGTTGACAAGAAGTTAATTGTTTTTTCCTAAAGTATTGTTACCGCATCGTGATATGATTCAGCTGACTGAATGTGCAGTCATCATATTTAACTGTACTGGTTTCAAGTCCCGTGAGCTTGTCTGACGAATCAATTGCGCCCACTCCGACAACGCAACAAGATGCTAAAACTGGTTCTGAAGACACAGAATCAGGTAACTCCATGCAAGAGTTCTATCAACTCTTCCAGCGATTGTTGGCAATCACGCTTGTCTTGACGGGGGTTATTTTTATCTCTGTGTGGATTTTTTATTCCTTAAACATTGCCCTAAATTATTTAATTGGGGCGTGTACAGGTGTGGTTTACTTAAAAATGCTGGCTAGAGATGTTGAGCAGCTTGGTAGTGAAAAAACCAGTCTGAGTAAAACTCGTTTTGCTCTATTTATTGGAGTCATGATCGTGGCAACTCGATGGCGTGAGCTACAGATTCTGCCCATTTTTTTGGGATTTCTAACTTACAAAGCCACGCTCCTCGTCTATATGGTGCAAATTGCGTTCATTCCTGATTCTTAAAAAGTCAGGCTCACAAAGATAGTAATCCCATCCTCGCTCGTTGGGGAAAATGCTTGAAGAATGCAAATGCTTAGTGTCTTAAACGCCTTTAATTCTTTTCCCCTCGCCGAATTAGAAGTAGGTCATCATTTCTACTGGCAGTTGGGCAATCTTAAAATTCATGGGCAAGTTTTTCTCACCTCATGGTTTGTGATTAGTATTCTAGTAGTGGCTTCAATAGCTGCTACTCGCAATGCACAAAGAATTCCCAAGGGCATCCAGAATTTGATGGAATACGCCCTAGAATTTATTCGTGATTTGGCCAAAAACCAACTTGGTGAGAAAGAGTACCGCCCTTGGGTGCCATTTATTGGTACATTGTTCTTGTTTATTTTCGTATCGAACTGGTCAGGCGCACTAATTCCCTGGAAGCTCATCAAGCTACCTTCGGGCGAATTGGCAGCTCCCACTAATGACATCAATACGACTGTTGCATTAGCACTGCTGACCTCTTTAGCGTACTTTTACGCAGGTTTTAGCAAACGGGGTTTAGGCTACTTTAAGAAATATATAGAGCCAACACCTGTTTTGTTGCCGATCGCAATTTTAGAAGATTTCACCAAGCCCCTCTCACTAAGCTTCCGGCTATTTGGTAATATTTTGGCGGATGAATTGGTAGTGGCGGTGTTGGTGCTGCTAGTTCCTCTATTTGTACCTCTGCCTGTAATGGCCTTGGGTTTATTTACCAGTGCCATTCAAGCCCTGGTTTTTGCCACCCTCGCCGGAGCATACATTCATGAGGCAATGGAGGGGCATGGTGGAGATGAACATGAGGAGCATTAAACTTCTCAGTTGATAGCACAGTTCCCAGAGCATTTTCGCTCAAAACATCGCAAAGCGCGATCAAAGAACTCATGTGCAGCGTGAAAACCACGTTTCTAATCGTTAACGTAATTGTCTGTTAGTTTTGTAATCAAAGCAAGGAAAATCAACATGGATCCATTAGTTCAGGCTGCTTCAGTTCTCGCTGCTGCTTTAGCGATTGGTTTAGCTGCAATTGGCCCTGGTATTGGTCAAGGAAACGCTGCTGGACAAGCAGTAGAAGGTATTGCTCGTCAACCTGAAGCAGAAGGAAAAATTCGCGGTACTCTGCTATTAACCTTGGCATTCATGGAATCCTTGACTATCTATGGTCTAGTAATTGCCCTGGTATTGCTGTTTGCTAACCCCTTTGGTTAATACCTGAAAATTTTGTGAGTGTGGAGACGTGAATCATCACGCCTCTACAATCGAAAAATTTTGGGTATCTTAATAGTTCTAATGTTCAGTTGACTAACAATTTTAGATTTTAGGTCGCACCTTTGGTGCGCTTCCAGCGGAACTTGGATTTTGGATTATCAAGAGTTTTCGGTACATGCCTCTGAGCTATGGCTGCTCTAAAATCTAAAATCGTCAATCTAAAATCCAAAATTACCTGACCCTTATTGGCTATGGGTCTCTAAAATATGAAAGGTTGGATGATGTTGCTAGCCACGAAAACTGCTACTCCAGCCAAAGAGGAGACAAATGTTTGATTTCGATGCTACCTTGCCCTTCATGGCATTGCAATTCCTGCTACTAGCAGCTTTGTTGAATGCAATTTTCTATAAGCCACTGACCAAGGTACTAGACGATCGCGATAATTATATCCGAACAAATACCTTGGAAGCGCGGGAGAGCTTGGCTAAAGCCGAGCGCTTGGCTACCGAATACGAGCAGCAACTCGCAGACGCTCGCAAACAATCGCAAGCTACTGTAGAAACAGCTCAACTAGAAGCTAAGAAAATTACTGCCGAGAAAATCGCTGAGGCCCAAAAGGAAGCTCAGACTCAACGAGAACAAGCTGCTGTTGAAATAGAACAACAAAAGCAGGAAGCTTTTCGCACCTTAGAGCAACAAGTTGATGCTCTAAGCAGGCAGATTCTAGAAAAACTATTGGGGCCAACTCCAGTTAGATAAACTAACTAGAATGGTTCTGTGAAAGCATACGTGCAACTGGCCCCCTAGTCCAGAGCGCTTAATTAAGTGTCAAAAAAGGCACTTTTTCCCCTTATGGGGAAAGATACTTAATTTCCTTACGGGGAAAAGATACTTAAATTTCCTTCGGGAAAATACAACATATTAGCAAGCGAGCAGCGCACTTGTAAATGGGTATCATGGGGACATTCTTATTACTTGCCGCAGAAGCGAACGCTGTTCACTCTGAATTGGCAGAAGGCGCAGCAGAAGGTGGTTTCGGTCTAAACCTAGACATTTTTGAAACCAATCTGATTAATCTAGCGATTCTGATTGGCATATTATTCTACTTCGGACGTAAAGTTTTAAGCAATATCCTGAACGAGCGACAATCCAATATTGCCACCGCAATTCAGGAAGCAGAAGGGCGCTTAAAAGAGGCAAGGACTGCCCTTTCCCAAGCGCAAGAGCAGTTGAAGCAATCTCAGGCAGAGGCAGAACGCATCCGCCAATCTGCCATAGAAAATGCCCAAAAGACGAAAGAAGCCTTGTTAGCGAAGGCAGTGCAAGACGTAGAACGCTTGAAACAAACAGCAGCAGCAGATTTAAACACCGAAACCGATCGAGCGATCGCTCAACTGCGACAACGAGTTGCTACACTAGCATTGCAAAAAGTCGAATCGCAACTCAAAAGCGGGATTGCCGACGATGCTCAACAAAGTTTAATTGACCGCAGCATCGCACAACTGGGAGGCAATGTATGACAAGTCAGGTAGCGGCAATCGAAGTAGCCCAACCTTATGCACAAGCACTTTTGTCAATAGCTAAATCAAAAAATTTGACAGAAGAATTCGGGGAAGATGCGCGTACTTTCCTGGGATTGCTCAAAGCAGACAAACAGCTACATAACTTTTTCAGCAACCCGTTTATTCAGTCTGAGAACAAAAAAGCTCTGATCAAACAAATACTCGGTGAAGGCTCTAATCCCTACTTACGCAATTTTTTGCTGGTACTGGTAGATAAACGGCGGATTGCATTCTTGGAAGAGATTTTTCAACAGTATCTGGCGCTGTTGCGGCAGTTGAATCAAACCGTATTAGCGGAAGTAATTTCAGCCGTTCCCCTCACAGAAGCTCAACAGCAGGCAATTATCCAAAAGGTCATCGCCATCTCAAATGCTCGCCAGGTAGAACTAGAAACCAGGGTAGACAGCGAGTTAATTGGTGGTGTGATCATTAAAGTAGGCTCGCAGGTAATTGACGCTAGTATCCGGGGTCAGTTGCGCCGCCTTTCATTGCGCTTAACTAATAGCTAGAAAGTTAGGAGTTAAAAGTTAGGAGTTAGGAGTTAGAAGTTAGGAGTTAAGTAAACAGTAATTTATTTTGACTTTTAACTTTTAAGCTTTACTTTTTAACTCATCACTCTTAACTCATCACTCCTAACTCTTGAATTTTTCCGTCTCGAAAGCAAAAAAGATAGACACATGAGCATATCAATTAGACCTGACGAAATTAGCAGCATTATCCAACAACAAATCGAGCAATACGATCAAGAGGTCAAAGTTGCTAACGTTGGTACCGTTCTCCAAGTTGGTGACGGTATTGCCCGGATTTATGGTCTGGAAAAGGCTATGTTTGGGGAACTTTTGGAATTTGAAGATGGTACAATTGGCATTGCCCAGAACTTAGAAGAAGACAACGTGGGCGCGGTGCTGATGGGTGAAGGGCTAGAAATTCAAGAAGGTAGTTCTGTAACAGCCACTGGTAGAATTGCCCAAATCCCAGTAGGAGAAGCCCTAGTTGGACGAGTTGTAGATGCCTTGGGTCGTCCTCTCGATGGTAAGGGAGATATCAAGTCCGCAGACAGCCGTTTGATTGAATCTCCAGCACCCGGTATCATTGCTCGTCGGTCTGTACACGAACCCATGCAAACGGGTATTACAGCTATTGACTCAATGATTCCCATTGGTCGCGGTCAACGGGAATTGATTATTGGCGACCGCCAAACTGGTAAAACTGCGATCGCGATCGACACCATCATCAACCAGAAAGAAGAAGATGTAATTTGTGTTTACGTTGCAGTCGGTCAAAAGGCTTCCACAGTCGCCAACGTGGTACAAACATTGCAAGAAAAAGGCGCGATGGATTACACCATCGTCGTCGCCGCTAACGCCAGCGACCCAGCAACCCTACAATTCCTCGCTCCCTACACAGGCGCAACTATTGCTGAGTACTTCATGTACAAAGGCAAAGCTACCCTGGTAATTTATGATGACCTCTCCAAGCAAGCCCAAGCTTATCGCCAAATGTCACTACTGCTACGTCGTCCACCCGGACGCGAAGCTTACCCCGGAGATGTATTCTACATCCACTCTCGCTTGTTAGAAAGAGCCGCAAAGCTGAGTGACGAATTAGGTAAAGGCAGTATGACCGCCCTACCAATTATCGAAACCCAAGCTGGTGACGTTTCAGCGTACATCCCCACCAACGTAATTTCTATTACCGATGGTCAGATATTCCTCTCTTCTGACTTGTTTAACGCTGGTATCCGTCCGGCTGTTAACCCCGGTATTTCAGTATCCCGCGTGGGTTCTGCCGCTCAAACCAAGGCAATGAAAAAAGTTGCCGGTAAGATTAAATTGGAACTAGCCCAATTTGACGACCTGCAAGCCTTCGCACAATTTGCTTCTGACTTAGATAAAGCCACTCAAGACCAATTGGCACGGGGTCAACGGTTACGCGAACTCCTCAAGCAGCCACAAAATTCCCCACTCTCGGTATACGAGCAAGTAGCAATTTTGTATGCTGGTATCAATGGTTACTTAGATGATGTACCTGTAAATCAAGTAACCAGCTTCACAGCAGGTCTACGTGAGTACTTAAAGACTGGAAAAACCCAGTATGTCCAAGGAGTACAAGCATCTAAAGCATTAGGTGATGCAGAAGAAGCTGCCTTGAAGGAAGCACTTACCGAATACAAGAAGACCTTCAAAGCTACAGCTTAATAGAGTGTTGAGTGCTGAATGCTGAGGAGCCAGTGCGTTGCGGAGGTTCCCTCCGTTGTAGCAACTGGCGTTGCTGAGTGAGAAGAGGAGTCAAGAGTGAAGATACATGAGCATGATGCTTACAAGTTCTCACATTTCCAATTTTTATGAAGCTTGGCATTCAGCACTTTCTACCACTCAGGACTCAGAACTCAGGACTCAGAACTTAAAGTTATGGCCAATCTAAAAGCAATACGCGATCGCATTCAGTCGGTCAAAAATACCAAAAAAATCACAGAAGCCATGCGCCTAGTTGCGGCAGCTAGAGTGCGTCGGGCGCAAGAACAAGTGCTAGCAACTCGCCCCTTTGCCGATCGCTTGGCACAAGTATTATATGGTTTGCAAAGCCGTCTGCGCTTTGAAGAAGCAAACCTACCACTACTGAAAAAACGCCAAGTTAAGTCAGTCGGATTGTTGGTTATTTCAGGCGATCGCGGTCTATGCGGCGGCTACAATAGTAACGTTATCCGCCGTGCAGAAAATCGCGCCAAAGAAATCAAGGCAGAAGGTTTAAACTATCAATTTGTGCTCGTCGGACGCAAAGCTACACAGTACTTTCAACGCCGCGATCAGCCAATTGATGCCACCTACAGCGGCTTAGAGCAAATTCCCACCGCAGCAGAAGCCAATCAGATCGCCGATCAACTACTTTCCTTGTTCCTTTCAGAAGAAGTCGATCGCATTGAATTAATTTATACCAGATTCCTTTCCTTAGTTAGCTCCCGTCCTGTGGTGCAAACCTTATTGCCCCTCGATCCCCAAGGTCTAGAAGCAGGCGATGATGAAATCTTCCGCTTAACAACCCGTGGCGGGAAATTTGAAGTCGAACGGGAAAAAGTGACTAACCAAGTCCGCACGCTGGCTCCTGACATGATTTTTGAGCAAGATCCCGTGCAGATTCTCGATTCTCTATTGCCCCTCTATCTGAGTAACCAGCTATTGCGGGCGCTACAAGAATCGGCAGCTAGCGAACTAGCAGCCCGGATGACAGCTATGAGTAATGCCAGCGACAATGCTGGTGAACTGATTAACACTCTTACTCTGTCTTACAACAAAGCCCGACAAGCAGCAATTACTCAAGAACTGCTTGAGGTTGTTGGTGGTGCTGAAGCATTAACTTAGGAAATTATTATTTGTAGTATGTTGTAATATAGAGCCAATTGCTAGCTGTTTTGAGATTAGCAATTGGCTATTTTTATTTGGGAATCTTCAACTAGATGACATTGATGGCATATGGCCCCTTGTGTACCGAGGTTTATGATATCACCAAGCGCATTGGTGGAACGTATCCGGATATTCCCTACTACATCAAACATCTTTCCTTAATCAAGGGTAGAATTCTAGAAGCAATGGTGGGGACAGGAGGACTACTTATCCCGCTGCTAGAGGCTGGCATTAATATTGAAGGTGTTGATACTTCACCGGATATGCTTGCTGTTTGCCGAAAATACTGTGCAGCAAGGGGGCTGAACCCTATTCTCCATCAAGGTAGTATAGAAAATCTTGACCTTCCTGGTAAGTTTAGCGCGATCGCAGTTTCCTTCGGCTCATTTATGCTGCTAGAAAAACGATCTGCTGCTATTGCTGCCTTACAAGCTTTTGCTCGACATCTTGAGCCGCAAGGACGAATTTTTATTGATTTGCAGCTACCCATCGAAGATTTTAAGACAGAGAATACTATTAAGCAGCGATTGCCAATTACCTGTCCTGATGGATCGATAATTCTCTTACAATCCACATCTGAGATAGACTGGTTCAATCAACTCAACATGACTATAACTCGTTACGAGAAGTGGAAAGATGGCAAACTTGTGGCCACCGAACTACAACGTTTTCCTCTACATTGGTTTGGGCGCGATGAATTCATCATGTGTTTGCAGGAAAACGGCTACAAAGACATCACTCTATGTGCCAACTATACTGACGGTCTACAGCCAAGCTCCTACAAAGATACCCTGTGTTTCTCAGCAGCACTAACAGAATAAAATTTCGCCACAACACTGATCGCCTCTAACCTCGTGACACAAAAAGATGTGCTACTTCACAGGCAAAGTTAGGCAGCAATGGCGATGTAATCACATCATCTACTAGCAATCTCATAACCAGTTTTAACTGAGCATTGTCCCGTCGATAGACTTCAATTCTTTGAGCGATGCGATCAATAATCCAATACTCCTGGACTCCCTGAACCGAATCCATTCGTTATCGGGTAATGCTGCAACATCTTGAATTATCCACCGAACTCTGCTTGTAGTCTGACTCATGACAGTTAAGCCTCGCTAAATCCCACACTAAAAGATTGCTGAATTCTGAATTCCTCTTTTTAATATTTCTTTGTCATCCTGTAACACATTTCCCTAACAACAAGCTATAATATGTATAGCACATGGGTCCGTCACGGTTTCGACAGGTTGGCGAACGCTGCTCTGTGATTCAGGTCGAGAGTGAGTCTCCTCTCGGAAATCAAAGGCTCAAAACAAAAGTAAATGCGAATAACATCGTAAAATTTGCTCGTCGGGAAGCTCTAGTAGCAGCCTAAAACACCTCTTACAGGTTCGAGCGTCTTTAGTTTGACTCCGTTAAGGACTGAAGACAAAACCCCAACGGATGCTCTAGCAAGCGTTCTCTGGTTGGCTTGCTGGCTAAGATTAAATCAGAGCATCCTACGTTCGGGATAATGAACGATTCCCGCCTTGAGGGTTAGATAGGCTAAACCTGTGAATGAGCGGGGGGTCAATACCCAATTTGGACAGCAGTTCGACTCTGCTCGGATCCACTAAAAATAACTAACAAATCCACCTAAGCATTAAAGTTTTTGGTGGATTTTGTTTTCATAGGTGAATTTTGCAAATACACCTGACTAGCAGAAATCGTGGCTACGCAATCGTCTAACTATCTCAACAAATGGGTGTCAATCTCCGGTGCATTTTTCTGGAGATCATTCAATAAAGCGATGCCTACGGCAGTAAACTACGCACATGTTCAGCATTACGTAAATGCCTTCGTTGCGTATTTGGTTCTGGAAGCATCCCACCGCTATGGTGAATACCAACTACCTGAAAATTATCATCGAAAACAGGCGACCCTGATGAACCTGGTTCTGTTTACACCTATTCATTTCTTAAATTTAGACGTTTTTGCTAGAACCTTTTTCAATTGGCAGAACGCACTACACGAATTAGTTTTGCTTGTAAGGGTTCTGATGCAATTATTGCTTCGTTAATCCGCGTTGCCATTTGATATCTATTAGTATCATTAGTGCAAACAATAATACCTATATGGTTTGGTAAACTTTTATGTAATCGGATAAAATTTTGGCGATTGAGGGTAATAACAACTCGATTGTCACAAACTGCAAAGGTTAAAACCTCTTCATCAGGAATTCCCAGATTTGCATTTCCAGCTTCTTGTACTGTTAAAACATCATGTCCCATTGTTCGCAACAGTTCACTCACTTTCCGTGGGAACTGCTCATCAGCATATAAACGCGCCATGATTTAAGCAACCTTCATTAGCGTGGATAGCAGCTTCAATTTCTTCAAGATAAGCATCTGCATATATCCAAGCGTTAACTAAATCGGCTGCACTAATATGAGGATAATCTTGCAAAAGTTGTGCTTCAGTAATGCCAAGACAACGCGCTTCAACTAATAGCCAAATACCAATCCGGGTTCCAGCAATACAAGCTTATCCACCGCAGACACCAGGGGTTTTAGTAATACCTTTAGCTCCAATATTGATAGTTTGAGTTAGACTTTGGATAATTGCTGCTTTTTCTGTTGGGGGTAGTGCTAGAACTTGATTTTCTAGTTCTTGGAGAGTCATAAAGCAACTGGCTAAATTTTTACTGTACTTGCTTAATTGTAGCCACTGGGATAGGATGAACAGCCGCAACTGTGATACCCCTTATAATATTAAGTTCTATAGCTTCTTCAAATTTAACAACGTTGTAAGTGACGCACTTACGTACAAGTATATTGTAGGTAGAAACTGCTGATGATTTAAAATCGTAAGCGCGATCGCATATCTGATAGTTTACTGCACATCTAGACCCAGTTGCGATCGCGCTGATTCAATGAATAAACAACGTAGCTTTCCAGTCTCAGTATTTGGTGAGGGTAGATGCAAAGCAGCTTCCGTTAACTAATGTTGTGTTTCTGGGTTTGTTTGCGTGCGCTTCCACACCTCTTTCCCCTTTTTTTCAGTACCCGTCGTAGTCGATCGGCACTCAAGTTTACTTGACGCTCAGATGCAAGCTTTTTTGCTAATTGTTTAGAGTTATAAGTCTCTGACTCTTGAGCTAAACAATTTTCCAGATAAACCAAATCTGATTCTGAATATCGAGGTTTTCCTCCTCGACCAGGAGCATCCCATAAACCTGCTAAACCCATCTTTTCCCAGCGATGAAGGGTTTGACGCACTGTTGAAATCGCCCAGTTCAAGCCTTTTGCAATTTGCTCATTTTTTAAGCCGCGAGTATTCAGCAGTAAAACTTGAGCACGATCCTTAGTACGTTGAGGAACATCTTTGGCTTTTCTCAACTCTTCTAAAGTCAGCTTTTCTTCTTCTGTGAGAAACACTTTTAATCGGCATCCCATAAACAATAACCTTTTACACAATCAATTTTTGTCATTTTTGTATCTATTTACGTCTGTATACTTAATTACTTAGGTATTTCATCACACATTCTAAAAAGCTGAACTACAAGTATTAAGGATGTCGGCGTTTATAAAGCTACTACGCAATAAGTATTGGCTTGAGAATACTATCAAAGTTTGCAATTTTTCATTAACAATAAATTTTTATAAAAAGTTAGGCACATTAATATGACACCATTAACCTATATAGGCAAATTTATCCGATAGCCTTAAGCTGTAGCTTGTAGCTATAACAATAAGAATTTGTTAGCGTTGTCTTGATTAATGTTTAAAGTAGATCATAAAGGACTGTATCATTAAATTCCTGAGATTATTCCTATGCTTACGGAGGTTTATCGAAACTTTAAGAATTATTTTTATGCTAGTTTCCATTTAGATGAGCAAAAATATATCTACAAGCCTGGTTCCTTTTTATTCAACTAGTCTCTGGAAATTTGCCTTGATTATCTCAAAAAAAATATCTCTTTTATCAACTTTACATAAAGTTTATATTCCATGCCACTATATTTTTGATTAAGACAACAATATATTCAATATTCATTGAATAAACTAATTTTAACAGCTTATTTGATACTTGCGGAAGTCTAATGTGGTTTGTCCTACCTTTCCTACCTTTCCTACTTTTCCTACCTTTCCCACCTTTCCTACTTTTCCTAATTTTCCTAATTAAGGGAGTACACGAAAAACATAAATTTTTCTCCTTTATAAATATATTTTCTGACAATATTAAGTATTAAAAGTCATTTAGACTTGTAGCTCGACCAGGAATCTAAATATTATTTAAATTATACTTGTCTAGTTAAAAAATATAATTACTATGATATTTATGAATTAAGATCAAAGCAAAATAGTAGCAAAAACAAGTACTCAGTAAAAAATTTAGGAATAAGTTAATATTTAGGATATTGTTTGAGTTATATTTTTTGCTAAAAAACAGCAATAATTGATACAAGCTAGATTTGTCAAAAACTGATATTTATTACAACTTCAAATAAAAATAATAGAGACAATGGGGGTAGAAGAAAAACCCTGTTAATTTGCGCTCGGAGACGAATAATGGTAGCGATCGCAGAGAACGTTCAGCATCGGCTAACTATACAAACTGTAGAAATTGCCCCTAACACAACGGCGATTCGCTCTCTTGATTGGGATCGCGATCGCTTCGATATCGAATTCGGACTGCAAAACGGTACAACCTACAATTCATATCTAATTAGGGGCGAACAAACAGTTTTAATTGATACTTCTCACCAGAAGTTTCGCGATCTGTATTTAGAGACCCTTAAAGGTCTTGTCAATCCCAAAACAATTGATTACATAATTGTCAGCCACACAGAACCAGACCATAGCGGCTTAGTAGAAGATGTCCTCCAGTTAGCTCCTAGAGCTACCGTTTTAGCCTCAAAAGTTGCGCTTCAGTTTTTGGAAGGCTTAGTACACGATCCTTTTTCCAAGCGGGTTGTGAAAACTGGCGATCGCATCGATATAGGCAAAGGACACGAAATGGAATTCGTGAGTGCGCCTAACCTGCACTGGCCGGATACAATCTTTAGTTTTGACCGCAAAACCCAAATTCTTTACACCTGTGATGCTTTTGGGATGCACTTTTGTGACGATCGCACCTTCGACGAAGATTTAGAAGCGATCGAAGCTGACTTTAGATTTTACTACGACTGCTTGATGGGCCCTAATGCTCGTTCGCTGCTGAATGCGATGAAGCGGATGGGCGAGCTTGGAAAGATTAATATTATCGCCAATGGTCACGGCCCCTTATTATACCACCATTTAGATGTTCTGACCGGGTGCTACGAAAATTGGAGCCAAAAACAAGCGAAAGCAGAAACAACAGTTGGCTTGTTTTTTGTCTCAGAATATGGGTATGGCGAGCGCCTTGGTCACGCAATTGCCGAAGGTATACTGAAAACTGGCGTTGGGGTAGAAGTACTGGATCTGAGTACTGCCCAGAGCCAAGAAATTCAAGAACTAGCCGGGAGAGCCGCAGGCATCATTATTGGTATGCCCCCAACTACCTCCGCCGCCGCCCAAGCTAGTATCAGTTCGGTGCTAGCTGTCGCCAAGAACAAGCAACTGATTGGGCTGTTTGAATGTTACGGTGGGGATGATGAACCCATTGATACACTCCGCAGACAATTTCTTGACTCTGGCATCAAAGAAGCTTTCCCACCCATTCGGATTAAAGAGGCTCCCACAGCATCAACATTCCAGTTGTGTGAAGAAGCGGGTAAAGACATCGGACAATTGCTGGTGCGCGATCGCAACATCAAGCAAATCAAGTCCCTTGATGTCAACATGGAAAAGGCATTGGGTCGCATTAGCAGTGGACTATATATAGTCACTACTAAAAAAGATAATGTCTCAAGTGCAATGCTGGCATCCTGGGTAACGCAAGCGAGTTTGCAACCATTAGGATTGACAATTGCCGTTGCTAAAGACCGCGCCATTGATTCCTTAATGCAAATAGGCGATCGCTTCGTCCTCAACGTTTTGGAAGAAGGCAATTATCAAGAACTCAAGAAACACTTCCTCAAGCGCTTGCATCCTGGCGCTGACCGCTTTGCAGGAGTGAAAACTCAAACCGCGAAAAACGGCTCCCCGATTCTAACTGATGCTTTGGCATACATGGAATGTGAAATACAGACCAGCATGGAATGCAGCGACCACTGGATTTTATACTGCACCGTCCAAGAAGGTCGTGTCTCCAAAAACGATGGATTGACAGCCGTTCGCCATCGCAAAGTAGGTAATTACTACTAAGAAAGAGGGAATGGGGAGTAGGGAGTAGGGAGTAGGGAATAAAGACGCAAAGGAGCTTATGAGTAGAGGAGAACTTGTACAAGTCTTTGCCTGTTCCCCACTCCCTATTCCCCATTTCCCACTCCCACTCCCCACTCCCCACTCCCTACTCCCTATTCCCCATTTCCCACTCCCCACTCCCCATTTCCCACTCCCCACTCCCTATTCCCCATTCTTCAACAGCTATGACCAATTCCAAGCCACGCGACGTACAAGTTTTACCAATTGCTACAAATACTAAGGCAATCAGAGCGCGTAGTTGGTCACGTCTGCGGTTTGAAATTGAATACGCACTTGAAAGAGGTACTACCTCCAATTGCTATTTAATTGAAGCTGATAAAACCGCACTTATCGATCCACCGCCAGAAAGCTTTACTGAAATTTATTTAGAGGCGTTGCGGCAGACTTTAAATTTACAAAGTTTGGATTATATCATCCTGGGTCATTTTAGTCCCAATCGAGTTGCAACCCTCAAAGCAATTTTAGAACTGGCACCACAGGTAACTTTTGTCTGTTCTCTTCCCGGTGCGAACAATTTGCGTGCTGCTTTCTTAGAGCAAGATTTAAATGTCTTGGTAATGCGGGGGAAAGAAACTCTGGATTTAGGCAAGGGTCATGTTTTGAAATTCTTACCCACTCCTAGTCCGCGTTGGCCGGAAGGACTTTGTACCTACGATCGCCAAACCCAAATTCTCTACACAGATAAGTTATTTGCTACTCATCTCTGTGGTGATGAAGTGTTTGATGATAATTGGGAAGCGCTTAAAGAAGACCAGCGTTACTACTTTAACTGCCTGATGGCTCCCCAAATTCCTCATGTGCAAGCAGCTTTGGAGAAAATATCAGATTTGCAGGTGAGAATGTATGCTGTGGGTCACGGGCCTTTGGTACGCACCGGCTTAATTGAACTTACCAAAGCTTATGGAGAGTGGAGCCGTTCTCACAACGATCGCGAGATTTCCGTTGCCTTACTTTATGCTTCAGCTTACGGAAATACAGCGACATTAGCACAAGCGATCGCTCTGGGACTAACTAAAGGTGGAGTCGCAGTCAAATCGATTAACTGCGAATTTGCTACCCCTGATGAAATTCGCATCAACCTCGCACAGTCAGAGGGTTTTATCATTGGTTCTCCTACCATCGGTGGTCATGCACCAACTCCCATTCATACTGCTTTAGGGATTGTGTTATCAAGCGGTGACAACAGCAAACTCGCTGGCGTATTTGGTTCCTATGGCTGGAGTGGCGAAGCATTTGATTTAATCGAAGGTAAACTCCGGGATGCGGGATATCGCTTTGGCTTTGACACCCTGAAGGTGAAGTTTAAACCTGATGATGTCACTCTCAAGTTCTGTGAAGAACTCGGTACAGACTTTGCCCAAGCACTGAAAAAGGCTAAAAAGGTACGCGTACCACAACAAGCTGCTACTCCAGTGGAACAGGCTGTTGGCCGGATTGTTGGTTCCGTCTGCGTGGTGACAGCTAGACAAGGAGAAGTGTCTACCGCAATGTTAGGCGCTTGGGTTTCTCAAGCCACCTTCAACCCACCCGGATTAACTGTGGCGATCGCTAAAGACCGAGCGATCGAATCTTTGATGTATCCCGGCGGTAAGTTTGCCTTAAATATTTTACCTGAAGGCAATCATCAAGATTACATGAAGCATTTCCGTAAATCTTTCGCGCCTGGGGAAGATCGATTTGCCAACTTTAGTACAGCAGTTGCAGATAACGGCTGTACCATCCTCACTGATTCATTAGCATATTTGGAATGCTCAGTCAACCAACGTCTGGAATGTGGCGATCATTGGGTTGTGTATGCAACTGTGGACGAAGGGAAATTACTCAAGCCTGATGCTGTTACTGCCATCAACCATCGGAAAACTGGCACTCATTATTAGATACTGAGAAGTTTAACTTAACGAAATAGCCTTAGTACAATTTTGCGTAAAAGCGTAGCGTTTTTAATGCAGGGGGATGCAATGGCATTGTAAGGGCACGCATTAACATTGTATCGAGATGCAATGGCATTGCAGAGGGACGCATTAACATTGTATCGAGATGCAATGGCATTGCAGAGGGACGCATTAACATTGTATCGGGATGCATTGGCATTGCAAGGTATTGCCTTTCTTTAATTCGTACCGAATTCTTTGCGTACCTTTGCGCTCCTACCCTACGGGAAGGCGTTCGCGTAGCGTCTCGTAGAGAAGCGCCTATGCGTTTAAATTTCAACCCTCAATTCGCCACGATTTTATGCAAAGTTGTACTTAGCTCGTTTGCGTAGGTGCAGCTCGCCTTCGGCATCGCGGGTACTAACCCTACCCGTGATGGCAGCAATAGTACTGAGTTTGGTATATCGACCTGAGGTTGGGAATTTGAGCAAACTTTTAAGCCTTACACGCCACTTTTATTATTTTTCACCAAAACTGTTAAACAACAACAACTAGCAGCTAACTTTATTGGACTCAAAGCTTCACTTTTTAACACAATAAAAGCCCCTAATCCTATAAGAACAAAAGGCACAATATTATTACCATAGCGAGTCAATACATCAGCTATTACTCTGTATTTAATTAATTTGTATGCTGCATAGCACCAAATTCCTAACAAGAGAAAAAATAATCCGATAATTATTAAAAAACTTTCTAAATTGCTACTAGCAAATAACGGCACATAGACACTAATATTGTCACTACCATTTGCAACTGTAACGGCTGCCACACTGTAAGTTTGAGGAGATAGAAAACTACTAATTGTTGATGTTTCAGTTTCTTCCGTTGTAGCTACAACTTCTTCTAATGCATCTTCTTCCTGATTGACTAAGCTGCTAATACCTATGGCAATTGGTAGTAACCCAAGTAATCCAATCCAGCTTTTTGATAAAACTAACCCACCAAATAAACCAGAAAGGCTAAGGATTAACAAAACTGTAAAACCTAGAAACTGACCGACAACTATATGCCTGCGGCGAAAGGTAGCATTTATTTGAGAAAAAAACAATAATAGAATAACAATATCATCAATGTTAGTGGCAATGAACGCAAGTGACCCTGTACTAATTGTAGTAACTAACTCGTTCATATTTTATGATAAACATAGATATGCTTTTATCTTGCAGGGAGCATCTCACCTGAGACATTTCTAGAAATTAAATATGCAGATGAAGGCATTTTTCTTGCGATTGATGGAGTTGGAATTGCCGTTTGAGAATGCTTTTTCTGCCCATCAGGAATTACATTAGTTTTTTACACCAAGGTAGTCATGAGAAAATGATACTTTTTCAAGCTCTGTTAATTCTCGTAGCCATCTTCTCAAGTCTCTGGTGATTTTTTTCTCCATTCTCCCCTAGATAACTGCTTGCTTTTGTCAATTTTTCTGTTACGAAAGATGTTTATAATGCATAGCTTTTTAAAGGGGGTTGGGGGGATCTAAGACTTTGAAAACACGCCCTAGCCCCTCCCGTTGAGTGAAGGGGAGACGCCAGGTGCTATGTAGCAATTTGTGGTACTGACACCTTCACCGGCATTTTTTTGCTAAAAGACAGACCGTTCTCATTTTTGTCAATGATAATCGTATCTCCAGAGATAAAAGTATTTTCCAATAATTTGGTGGCGAGGGGGTTTTCTACTTCTCGCTGAATTGCCCGTTTCAGTGGGCGGGCACCATAAACTGGGTCATAGCCTGATTCAACAAGGTGATCGCAGGCTGATTGGGATATTTCAAAGAAGATTTTTTGCTCGCGGAGGAGATTTTCTACTCGCTTGAGTTGAATACGGATGATCTGCCGCATTTCCGTGCGATTTAAGGTATGGAAGAGAATAATATCATCAAGGCGGGTGAGAAATTCGGGGCGGAAATGCGATCGCAAAGCATCCATTACCCGCTTTTGCATCATTTCATACTTGGAATCATCACCAGATATATCTAAGATATGTTCGCTACCAATGTTACTGGTCATCACAATGACAGTGTTACGAAAATCTACCGTCCTTCCTTGAGAGTCAGTAACTCTCCCATCATCCAACACCTGCAATAAAATATTGAACACATCGGGGTGCGCCTTTTCCACTTCATCCAACAGCACCACTGAGTAAGGACGGCGGCGAATCGCCTCGGAAAGTTGACCACCTTCTTCATATCCTATGTATCCTGGAGGCGCACCCACTAAGCGAGAAACTGAGTGTTTTTCCATATACTCAGACATATCCAAGCGCACCAATGCATCATCAGAATCAAAGAGAAACTGAGCTAAAGCACGGGCGAGTTCGGTTTTACCCACACCTGTGGGGCCCATGAACAAAAATGAACCAATGGGACGAGAGGGATCTTTCATCCCCGCACGGGCGCGGCGAATCGCGGCTGCTACTGCTTCTACAGCCTCTTCTTGCCCAATGACTCGTTGATGCAAATGACTTTCTAATTGCAGTAATTTTTGTCGTTCCGATTCCAACAAGCGATTAACGGGGATTCCTGTCCACTTGGCAACGATTTCGGCAATATCGGCTTCGGTGACTTGTTCTCGCAGCAATGTGGAACCTTGGTTTTGAATTTCTAAAAGGCTGGCTTCTTTGGCTTCGCGTTCGTGCTGTACTCCTTCCAATTTGCCATATTTCAGTTGGGCAGCTTTATTTAGGTCATAAGCACGTTCCGCCTGTTCAATTTGCACTCGCAACGCATCTTCTTCTTTCTTTAAGGCGCTTATCGCCTCCAACATCTGCTTTTCACCTTGCCATTGCTCATTAAATATTTGCTGTTTTTCGGTTAAATTGGCGATTTCTTGCTCAATGCGCTGCAAACGTTCTTTCGTTTGGAGAGTACCCTTTTCTTCGCCAGCTAATGACAGCTTTTCCATTTCTAACTGCATGAGGCGGCGATCGATTGTTTCCAATTCGGCTGGTTTGGAGGTAATCTCCATTTTCAACTGTGCTGCTGCTTCATCTACCAAATCGATCGCTTTATCTGGTAAAAAGCGATCGCTAATATAACGGGCTGACAGAGTTGCTGCTGCTACCAAAGCCGAATCAGAAATTTTGACGTTGTGATGCACTTCATAGCGTTCTTTCAATCCCCGCAGAATCGAAATAGTATTTTCTACAGTTGGCTGATCGACAAATACTTGCTGAAAGCGGCGTTCTAGGGCGGCATCTTTCTCAATGTGTTTGCGGAACTCATCTAGGGTAGTTGCACCAATACAACGCAATTCTCCCCGCGCCAGCATTGGTTTGAGCAGATTTCCCGCATCCATTGCCCCTTGTTGGCTGGAACCTGTACCGACTACAGTATGTAGTTCGTCAATAAATAAGACAATTTGACCGTTAGATTCCGTAACTTCCTTGAGGACAGCTTTCAGGCGTTCTTCAAATTCTCCTCGCAATTTTGCCCCAGCAATTAAACTACCGATATCTAAAGAGATGAGTTGGCGGTTTTTTAAAGATTCAGGAACATCACCGTTTACCATCCGTTGTGCTAATGCTTCGGCGATCGCAGTTTTACCTACCCCAGGTTCACCAATGAGTACGGGGTTATTTTTGCTACGACGAGACAATACTTGAATTACCCGTCGAATTTCGTCATCCCGCCCAATTACTGGGTCGAGTTTTCCCGCTTTTGCCTGTTCTGTCAAATCTCTGCCGAATTTTTGTAAGGCGTCATAGCGGGATTCTGGGGTTTGATCTGTTACCTTTTGGCTACCACGAATAGTTTTGATAGTAGCTTCGAGTTTAGGTGCATCTGCATTCAAGCCTTTGAGTATCTTTCGTCCAATGCGATCGTCTTCAGCAAAGGCCAAAAGTATGTGTTCCACGGAAATGTAGGAGTCTTTCATCCTGGCTCTAGCTTCCTCGGCTCGGTCTAGTAAAATATCTAAATTGCGGCTAAGGTAAAGCTGATCGCTTTTACCAACTTTCGGCTGGCGTTGGGTAAAAGCTTCTAGCTGCTGCTGCAAGCGGATTGGATCGACCTCAGATCGAGCCAGGATACGTATTGCTAGACTAGTGGGTTCTTCTAACAGGGCAATAATTAAATGTTCAACATCTAGTTGCTGTTGTTGATAAGCACGGACTATATCCTGAGATTTAACAATTGCTTCCCAGGCTTTATCAGTAAATTTATTTGGATCTGTAGGTTGCATCTTTAAAATTTTGAAATTTTGATTTTTAGTTTAGGGATTGAAGATTGGGAGTCCTGAGTTAGGAGTTAGGAGTTAGGAGTTAGGAATTCTCCCCTCATCTTCCCCATCTCCAGTCCTTAATTATCCAAACATTCAAGAGCGTTTTATCCGCGTGTATCTCCGGTGGCAATTTGGGCTTGGCAATTGATGATAGTTTAATCCATTGCCTATTTCCTAATTTAAAACGAAAATACTGTTATGAGCAGAACTTTCCCCAATGGTATTATTGGAGCGATGTCTACGAGGGGCTATGACGCTCTCTACGAGACGCACTCGCGTTCGCGGACTTGCTATTAGTGTTGCTCATCAAGGACAGTATTGGGGTAATACTAATAGGATTTACGTAGAGGAAATGCCCTAACCCGCCTAAAAAGGGAAAAGTCTCGCGCGTCTTCTGGGTTTACTGACACGAGACGACAGTGTGCAGGAAAAATCCAATCTCTCTCTAGCTCAACTTTTTAAGACATCTGTGTGGATTTTCCTATGGCTCTTAAGCACAAGTTGCTGCCCAGATTACCGGCTTTTTGAAGAAGTCGAGGATCTGAATCTAGCTTAAATAAATCAGGACTTACGCAAAAATTGCCGAAAAGCTTAATTTATCGAACCGCCTTCTCTACGAGAGGCTTCCGCCAACGCGCAGCATCTCGTAGAGAAGACGCCAAGAACGCATTCGCGCAGCGTCTCGAAGAGAAGAATTCGTAGAGTGTGCGTAAGTCCTATAAATGACATACCACCTTACCGGATAATTAATTTTTTGGAAATCCCTGATAATATTATTGACTCACAAGTTGCTCTTGTGATTCCTGTTTGACTGCTGAACCTTGAGTTCCCAGTTGAATCAGTTCAATTTTATACCCATCTGGATCTTCTACAAAAGCAATTACCGTCGAACCATGTTTCATCGCCCCTGGTTCGCGCACGACTTTACCGCCCTGATTGCGAATTTCTTCACACGTAGCGTAAATATCATCAACGCCAAGGGCAATGTGACCGTAAGCATTACCTAATTCGTACTTTTCCACACCCCAGTTGTAGGTTAGTTCGATCACCGAGTTGTCGCTTTCCTCGCCATAGCCAACAAAAGCCAGGGTAAATTCTCCTCCTGGATAATCTTTTCGGCGCAGCAGTTTCATCCCTAGAATTTCACAGTAGAACTTTAAGGATTCTTCAAGGTTGCCCACCCGCAGCATTGTGTGTAGTAATCGCATATTGACCTTTTCTCTGTAATTGATTTAGTGTTATTCTCTGCAAACATTTTACCTAGCTCAAAGTCTTAAGGTAAAAATGCCGTCACAGAAAGAATTAAAAGCCGAAAGGACAGGATGAATCAATTCAAAATTCACGCATTCAAAATTAAATACAGTCACGCCACTTGCAGGTGGGGGTTTCTACCTACCTTGGGATACAGGGATTCTTTCGCGCCACTTGCAAGCGTTAGCGTAGCGGGACGAAGTTCGGTTTTGAACCTAAATTTTCTTCATAAACAATTATCCATTCTTGGCATTGCTCACTATCCCTATAATGAAAATCTTCTTTAATCTCAGCCGAGAAAGTCTCTTAACCGCCTATGCTAGCGATTGGGTTAGGCAACTGGACTGGATGCGTAACACACTCGAATAAAGGATAAAGTACAGATGAGTAAATTTCTAGATACTGCCATTGAGGCGATCGCAGCCCGTGAAATTCTTGATTCTCGCGGTAGACCGACAATTGAAGCCGAAGTGCATTTAGCTAACGGTGTTGTCGGACTGGCGCAAGTTCCCAGTGGTGCTTCTACTGGCAGTTTTGAGGCTCACGAACTGCGTGATGGTGATAAAAGCCGTTATGGGGGTAAAGGCGTACTCAAGGCAGTACAAAACGTCAAGGAAGCACTCGCACCACAATTGTTAGGCTTGGATGTCCTTAATCAAGAACTGCTAGACCGCACAATGATTGCGATAGATGGTTCTGCTAACAAATCCAATTTAGGGGCTAATGCGATTTTGGGGGTTTCCTTAGCAGCTGCTAAAGCTGGTGCTGAGTCTCTAGAAATTCCTTTATATCGCTATTTGGGTGGCCCTTTAGCGAATTTGCTCCCAGTGCCGTTGATGAACGTGATTAACGGTGGCGCACACGCATCAAATAACGTGGATTTTCAAGAGTTTATGATTGTCCCAATTGGTGCAACTTCCTTCCAGGAAGCGTTGCGCTGGGGTGCAGAGGTGTTTGCTACCCTTAGTCAGGTGTTAGATGAAAAGGGTTTGCTGACTGGTGTAGGCGATGAAGGCGGCTTTGCCCCTAACCTAGAGTCTAATCAGGTGGCTTTGGAATTGTTGGTTGCTGCCATTAAGAAAGCTGGTTACAAGCCAGGGGAACAAGTAGCTTTGGCGTTGGATGTGGCGGCTAGCGAGTTTTACAAGAATGGGCAGTATGTTTATGATGCTAAACCTCACGCCCCGACTGAGTTTATTGATTATTTAGGACAACTAGTTGACCAATACCCAATTGTGTCAATTGAGGATGGCTTACACGAAGAAGATTGGCAAAGTTGGCAATTGTTGACCCAGAAGTTAGGTTCGCGGGTGCAATTGGTAGGGGATGACTTGTTTGTAACGAACGCTACTCGCTTGCAAAGAGGCATCCAGGAAAAAGCCGCCAATGCCATTTTGATTAAACTCAATCAAATTGGTTCACTCACCGAAACCTTGGAAACGATTGATTTGGCAACTCGCAATAGTATCCGTTCAGTAATTAGCCATCGTTCTGGTGAAACAGAAGATACAACGATCGCTGATTTAGCCGTAGCAACCCGTGCCGGTCAAATCAAAACAGGTTCTCTGTGTCGCAGCGAACGAGTAGCAAAATATAATCGCTTGCTGCGAATTGAAGATCAACTAGGCGATCGCGCCGTTTATGCTGGTGCTGTGGGGTTAGGGCCGAAGTAGGGAATAGGGGGAGTAGGGAATAGGGAGTAGGGAGTAAGGTCTTTCCCCATTCCCCATTCCCCATTCCCCATTCCCCACTCCCCACTCCCCATTTATCACGGATAAAACCCCAACTTGGGCAACCCCAAGGTTTCATCCCAGCCCATCATCAGGTTCAAACACTGAATAGCTTGGCCCGCCTGTCCTTTAATTAGATTGTCAATTGCTGACATGACAATCACGCGACCTGTGCGTGGGTCAACTTCTACACCGATGTAACAAAGATTACTACCATTCGCCCATTTGGTTTGGGGGTAAACGCCGCTACCGCACACTTTCACCCAAGGAGAGTTACGGTAGAAGGCTGAGAAAATAGTGATTAAATCATCTCGCACTAGACCGGGATCGCTCATTGTGGCATATACTGTTGCCAAAATACCGCGTACCATTGGGATAAGGTGTGGTGTAAATTGAATCGTGAGTTCGTGACCAGCTAAGTCACTGCAAATTTGCTCAATTTCTGGGGTATGACGATGACGACCAACATTGAAAGCTGTTATGGAGTTGTCTGCTTCAGCTAGTAATAAATGAGTTTGAGGTTGTCGTCCACTGCTAGATGTGCCAGACTTGGCATCGATAATAGCTGTTTCTGGTCTGATTAAGCCTTGCTTTAAAAGTGGCGAAAGTGCAAGGAGACTGGCAGTAGGATAGGAACCAGGACAGCCAATAAGTTGAGCTTCGGCAATGCGATCGCGATAAAGTTCTGGTAATCCATAAACTGCTGTCGCTGCAATTGTGCGATCGCTTCTCTCTGTACCATACCAATTTGTATAAGTTGTCAAATCACGAAACCGATAGTCTGCACTCAAATCTAGTACTTTACATCCTTTTTCCAACAATTTGGGCGCTATTTGGCAAGCCAGACCATTTGGTAAAGACAGAAAAACTACTTCACAGCGGTGAGCAATTATTTCTGGTTCTACTGCTTCTATTAGCAGGTTAGTTGCATGAGCCAGATGCGGGTAGAGATCCCCAAAAGATTTTCCGATACTAGTCTCACCTCCTAAATAAACCATTTCGACTTCTGGGTGATCCATCAGTAGTCGTACTAACTGCACTCCACCATAGCCCGACGCGCCAACAATCCCAACGGGTACGCGTCTAAATTTGCCCATGATCTGAAATCCTTATCCCATGAATGGTTAATTCGTTCTCAGCTATCAACAATATCAGCGACCAGACGCACAGCGCACAAAAGGTCTTAAACCCCTCTACTTTGTTCTGAGAAGATGGGGGAGCAAACAAACGATTATTATTCTTCTTCATCGCCTTCATCCTTTACTGTCGCTGCACTTTATCCCCACTTTTTATGGCAAAAATTTTTGCCCCGTTATCAAATCATTGCTAGTCTACTTCTCTGCCTTATAAAGGAGCTACAATCTAAAAGAAGAAATTGTTAAAAAAATTTACGTTTATAGCTGGAAATCTTTCTGTGTCACAGACTAATCCTACCCAAGCTTTTAAATTTGATTCGATTGATGCCGCTTTAGCAGACCTAAAAGCTGGTCGCGTCATTGTAGTGGTAGATGATGAAAATAGAGAAAATGAAGGTGACTTAATTTGTGCTGCCCAATTTGCCACACCCGACATGATTAATTTCATGGCGGTGGAAGCAAGAGGACTAATTTGTTTGGCAATGACAGGCGATCGCTTAGACGAACTAGACTTACCCTTGATGGTAAGCAACATTACAGATACTAACCAAACTGCCTTCACTGTCAGTATTGATGCTGGGACAGAATTAGGTGTAACCACTGGCATTTCAGCAGAAGACCGCGCCCGCACTATCCAGGTTACTCTCAACCCAGCCACAAAACCTACTGATTTACGTCGCCCTGGTCATATTTTTCCGATTCGGGCTAAGGCTGGAGGCGTACTCAAACGGGCAGGACATACGGAAGCGGCTGTGGACTTAGCTAGGCTAGCAGGGCTATACCCGGCGGGGGTAATTTGTGAAATTCAAAATTCCGATGGTTCAATGGCGCGGTTGCAGCAGTTAGTTGAATACGCTAAACGTCACAATTTAAAAATTATTAGTATTGCGGATTTAATCAGTTATCGCCTACAGCACGATCGCCTAGTGTATCGTGAGGTTATTACCAAACTGCCTAGTCAATTCGGTCAGTTTGAAATTTACGCCTATCGCCATACCCTGGATAATACAGAACACGTTGCAATTGTCAAGGGCGATCCAGCTAATTTCAAAGATGAGCCAGTGATGGTGCGGATGCACTCAGAATGCCTAACTGGTGATGCATTGGGTTCTTTGCGCTGTGACTGTCGGATGCAGCTTGTAGCCGCACTCAAAATGATTGAGTCTGCTGGTCAAGGTGTAGTTGTATACCTGCGTCAAGAAGGACGGGGAATCGGCTTGATTAACAAGCTGAAAGCCTACTCGTTGCAGGATATGGGACTAGATACAGTAGAAGCAAATGAGCGTTTGGGATTTCCTGCTGACTTGCGAGACTACGGGATGGGGGCACAAATGCTTATGGATTTGGGCATCAAAAAGATTCGCCTAATCACGAATAATCCCCGTAAAATTGCTGGTGTCAAGGGCTATGGGTTGGAAGTAGTTGATCGCGTGCCATTGTTAATTGAGGCAAACGACTACAATTCTTATTATCTAGCGACAAAGGCGAAAAAGCTGGGTCACATGCTGTTACAGACTTATCTGGTGACAGTAGCAATCCACTGGCAAGATGACCCGGAAGCTGTGACGGAACGTTATGAACGCTTAGAAAAACTGCGACACTTAGCGAAAAGTAACGATCTGTTGTTACAGGAAGAAGCGCGTCCCTTGGCGATCGCTCTATTTGACGAGCCATCTTTAACAGTACACTTGGGTTTCGATCAGGCAAAAGTTGCTAGCTGTGATTGGTATCGCCAAAGTGGTCATCCTTATATACAAGCTATCTTCCAAATTCTGGACAACCTCGCAACAGTGCCATACATCCAGAAACTAGAATTTCTGATTTCTTCTGGTTGCGATCCTTTGAGTAATTTACAAGTCCAACTAGATCGGCAGACATTCGCCGATGGTACACTACCTTCATCAATTAGCGATCGCTTGGAGACGCAACAAATTTACAGCTTTAGCAAATAGTCACAACCCTAAAACCCAACTAAATTTTTAAGGATTGGAGGATTTATTGTGTGTAAGTCCTACAGTCCTCCTAAACTTTTCAGCCGTTCTTTTATATGACAATGAGAGCAATCAAAATTATTGTTGAAAAACATAATGACGGTTACGTAGCCTATCCCTTGGGTATCAAGGGGGTTGTAGTTGGCGAAGGTGACAGCTATGAACAAGCACTAGCTGATGTTAAATCTGCTATCCACTGCCATATCGAGACATTTGGTCAAGAGGTTTTAGAAAAGGAATCACCAGTTCGAGAAGCTTTTGTGGCAGAAGTTGAGGTTCCTATTTAATCACTAAATGTAGACCAAGAAAAGGATAAAATCGAATCAAACCTGAAGATTGAGATTATGAACACAACTATTATTGCCAAAGTAACAGCTGATGGAAAGCTAGAAATTCCTCCAGAGGTTTTGGAAAAGCTTCAGCCTTGTACAGAATATGAAGTATTTGTTACCGAAAATGAAATTGTGTTTAAAAAAACAAACAACCGATTAACACTAAAAGAATTAAGGCAACAAGTGATGCAGGCTGGTTCAGATCCAAATCAACCAACTCTCGAAGAAATTAATCAAATAGTCAAGGAAGTTAGGCAAGAACTTTGGACTGAAACATGAGGGTTGTAGTTGATGTAAATGTTTGGATTTCAGCATTACTTTGGGGAGGAGTGCCAGATATAGTTTTGCTACTGGCAGAGGAGCAGAAAATAACTATATTTGCATCTGATGCTTTACTTTTAGAGTTAGAAACTACTTTGCGCCGTCCAAAATTTCAGTCTAAAATCGAGTCTTTAAATTTAAGAGTAGAAGATATAATTAATGCTACAAAAGATGTACTCCAATTTTGTCTAACTGTTTCTGTCAGCGCTCCTCAATTACGCGATCCAAAAGATACTATAGTTCTGGCTGCGGCTATTGCTGCAAATGCTGAAGCAATTATTACTGGTGATTTAGATTTATTGGTTTTAATAGAGTTTAATGGAATTTCCATTTTGACACCACAAGATTTTCTGATACGTTATTTTCCAGAAAGGTCTAATATTAATTCATAATTATTAATAGTCTACGGGAAGCACAAAGCTGTACGTAATAGACACTGGGGAAGAATTTCCCAATCCCCAGTACCCAGTCCCTAATTAATAATGAGTTGCCGTTTTGCGATGATGCACGGCTGTGACGCCATCAGTATCTAACAGTTTGCCATTATCGACAGTTGCATAAACTAGCCAGTGGTCGCCAGATTCCATCCGGTTTTGTACGGAACATTCAAGATATGCTAAAGCATCAGTAAGTATGGGAGAACCGCTTTCAGCTTCTTCGGCGGCAACATCAGCAAATCGGTCTTGTCCTGGGCCAAAAGGTTTGAGGAAGTGCTTCATCAATCCCAAGTGATTCCCCTCTTTCAGAATATTGAGGACAAATTTGTTTCCTGTATGCGTCAGTGTTTCTACTGCGCGGTCTTTGGCAACGGCAATGGTTAAACCAGGGGGACTAAAGCTAGCTTGAGACACCCACGAGGCTAACATGGCACTGGAACGATCGCCTTCTTTGGCTGTGAGAACGCAAAGAGAACCGACAATCCGACCAACTGCTTGTTCTACATTTGTTGCAGGTTGACTTGGCGATCGCACTTTTCTCGCTTTCTTCAGTGCTTGGGCAAAGTCGGTTCCAGCTTCTTCACATAATTGTAAGGTAGCATCGTCGGGTTTGAATTTTACGCGGATGGTGTCAAAACCAAACCGATAGCCAGCATCTTTTAATTTACCCTCAATTAAATCGACCGCTTCCCCACTCCAGCCAAAGGAACCAAAAGCACCAGCAAGTTTATTGTTAGTGGCGGTGGATAGCACAATTCCTAAAGCTGTTTGCACAGGTGTCGGTGCATGACCGCCAAGAGTAGGAGAACCGATGATGAAACCACTGGCTTTTTCCACAGCCGCTCGGATTTCTTCTGGTTCCGTAAATTCGCAGTTAATCGATTCTACAGCGACGCCAGCTTTTGTAATCCCACGAGCGATCGCTTGGGCTAATGTTGCCGTATTCCCATAAGCTGATGCATAAATCAACGCCACTGTCAAGTCAGCAGATGCTTGCTGTTGAATCCATTCCCGATAAGCTTTGGTTAGCTCGATTAAGCCATAGCGCACCAAAGGCCCGTGTCCAGTGCCATAGACTCGCACGGGAAAATCAGCAAGTTTATCCAACGCTGTTTCAACTTGACGAGCGTGAGGAGCCATGAGGCAATCAAAATAATAGCGCCGATCCTCGTTATATACTTCCCAACCTTCATCAAATACCTGATCTCCGCAAACGTGCGCCCCAAATAACTTATCAGTGTACAGAATTTCTGTTTGTGGATCGTAGGTGCAAAGTTGATCTGCATAGCGGGGATTGGGGGTGGGAATAAATTGTAAATTATGCCCGTTACCCAAATCTAGAGTTTCTTCGCCTCGCATGACAAGAATTTGCAAATCTCGATTTTCCAGCGCCCCACGTAAATTTATCGCCCCTGGATTAGAACAGACAAAGGTGATTTGCGGGGCAATTTCCAACAAAGCTTTTAAAGTTGCAGCCCGGTTAGGATTTACGTGTCCCAAAATTACATAATCTAAATCTTCGAGATGGAAACGTTGCTGCAAAGCTTCTAAATAAATTTGTGTAAACGTTTCCCCTGGAGGGTCAATTAGGGCGGTTTTATCGCTTTCGATTAAATAAGAATTAGCAGTTGTACCCTTAGCAAGAGCATATTCAATTTCAAATCTGAGCCTTGACCAACTGCGCGATCGCAGTATTCTTGTATCTGTAGCAATGGGGAAAACTTGAACATCACGGGGTTTATTTTTTGACATAGGGAGTAGGGAGTAGGGAATGGGGAGTAGGGAATAAGAAGTCTGAATCACCACTCCCTATTCCCTTTTTTAATAATGCTTTCCGACATGCCTTTTAGGGTAATGGGCAATAAGAAGTAGGAAACACCACTCCCTACTCCCTACTCCCCAGTCCCCCTCTTAATAATGATTACCAACTTTCCGATGATGCACAGCAGTCAAAGCTTCTGGCTTAGAAACCCGTCCGGCGTAGACTGTGCTATATACTCCCCAATGGTCGCCACAATCCATTCTACTGATGACTTCGCACTCCATGTAGGCGAGGGCATCGTTGAGGATAGGCGCACCATTTTCGGCTGACTGAGTTCTCACATTTTCAAAGCGATCTGCACCAGGAGCGAACCGTTTCAAAAAGTGTTTCATTAATGGTTGGAAATTGCCTTCTTCTAAGACGTTGAGAACAAAGCGATCGCCTACTTGCATGAGTGATTCAATAGCTCGATCTTTGGCGACTGCAATGGAAAATCCCAAGGGTTTAAAGCTAGCTTGAGCAACCCAGGAGGCTAGCATGGCACTAGAAACATCGCCTTTTTTAGCAGTAATAATATATAACCCGCCACTGATTCTACCTAGTGCTTTATCTAAGTCAGCACCAAGAGATTTCATGGCTTTGATGCTGCGATCGCGTGTTACCCATTGAGCTAAGTCTGTACCCGCTTCTTCACACAACTTGTAAGTGTTTTCTGTGGGTGTTTGTTTAATCCGAATCGCTGGAAAAACTGTTGTCAAACCCAAATTGCGGAATTTACTCAGCAAAGGATCTATCGGTTCATCATCGCCACCGCCAGTTTCAAATACACCGATAGCTTGCTTTTCTTTGGCAGATCCTAAAACTGTGCTGAGTGCAGCTTGGATGTTCGCAGCCCCAGAAGCCGGAGGTAGACCAACGATTAGCCCAGCACAACGGCTAACTAGTTCCCGCAGTTCTTGTAAATCTACTTCCGATCCCAAATCGACAATTTCCACGGCGACACCGGTTTTACTGATGCCGTTGGCAATTGCTTGCGCGAGGCGATCGCTATATCCGTATTCGGAAACGTAAAATATTCCAATCGTTGTTTCTGCCTTGGTTTGGCTTTGGCTCCAAGTGCGATAACGTCCAACTAATTCCTCAACATTGTGAGATAATAATGGCCCGTGTCCTGTGGCAATCATGCCGATGGTTTTCAGTTCCGCCATCCGCTTCAGGGCAGACAAAACTGACCGGGCATTTGGCCCCATCAAGCAATCGTAGTAATAATGAAAGTCTTCTTCGATAGCCGCCAAGTCTTCATCAAAGGTGCTATCTGAGCAATAGTGCAACCCAAAGGCATCGCAGGTATAGAGAGTTTTGGTTTTGTGGTCGAAGCTGAAAATGGTATCTGGCCAGTGTAAATTTGGAGCAATCACGAATTCAAATTCATGACCATTGCCCAAATCCAAGCGATCGCCATTTTTGACAATCCGCCGTTTGAATGGCTGATGTACCAAATTCTCCAGAAACTGAATTGCCACCTTAGAGCCAACAACGGTAATTTCTGGAGCCATTTGCAGCAAATCTTTAACTAAACCGCTGTGGTCTGGCTCGGTGTGGCTGATAATTAAATAATCAATCTCTGTTGGCTTGATTAGTCCGGTGAGCGTATCGAAGTATAGTTGACGAAACTTTTCGTGGGAGGTATCAACTAAAGCAGTCTGCTCCCCACGAATGAGAAACGAGTTATAGGTGGTACCGTTTTGCAGACCAAACTCAATATCGAAGCGATCGCGATCCCAATCCAAAGAGCGAATAGCCATCGTCTCTTGAGCGATTTCCACCTGCTGTATAGTGAGCCGTTTTTCAGTTTTTTCGGTGAGCGCTACCATAACTCCCCTCCTTGAAAATTGAGTATTTATTCCTCTGGTTTTATTGTGACACGGCTTGAATGTTAATTTTTATTAAAAAACCTCTGACTGACTTAAAAAAGTTAAAAGTGTGAAACTGCAGAGGGATTGGGGAGATGAGGGAGATGGGGGAAATTTGGCTAGCTTTGGAAATTGGGAACTCTCGGCTACATTGGGCGTTGTTTATTGGCAAGAAGCTTTACTCAGCTTGGGATACCGACCATCTAGCTGAGTCTGTCATACAACAGTTAGCTAAATGTCAAACCCTGGATCATTTACTACTGGCAATTTCTCCACCCCATCAGAAAATTAGGGGAGAAAATACTTCTTCATCCCCCTCATCCCCCCCTCCCCTCCTCCTCGCCTCCGTAGTTCCCAGCCAAACTGCTATTTGGCAAACTTATCCTAACGTTCAGGTTATTACCTTAGACCAAGTACCGCTCAAAGGTGTGTATCCCACATTAGGAATTGACCGCGCTTTAGCATTGTGGGGTGCTGGGAAAAAGTGGGGTTTTCCTATGTTGGTAATTGATGCTGGGACAGCACTAACTTTTACGGCTGCGGATGATAATCAGTGTTTGATTGGAGGTGCAATTTTGCCGGGATTAGGTTTGCAATTTGTAACTCTCGGTCAACAAACAGGACAATTACCATTAGTAGAAATGCAAAGCTTTCCGTCTCTACCACCGCGTTTTGCTCTCAATACTACAGAAGCTATTCAAAGTGGAGTAATTTATACAATATTAGCTGGAGTTAAAGATTTTATGGAGACGTGGTTGCAATTATTTCCTAATGGAAAGATTGCGATTAAAGGAGGCGATCGCACTTTATTACTAAATTATTTGCAAGCTTTATATCCTGAAATTGCAGCACGCTTAATTGTGGAATCAAATTTAATTTTTTGGGTAATGCGGGAAATAGTAAAACTGCCCTAAGTAAGACCCAGAGCAGCTTAAACCAATTCGCAATTCGCAATGACGCTCGCGGACTCGCTAACGCTGCGCTAACGCAATTCGCTTTTTCCGTGTTGTAACGGGGATTTAGACCCCGCCACAACACTTGCGGCTTGATAGAAGCCGGGGATTTAAACCCCTACACTTTGTTAAGATTGATCAATTAGAAGGTCGGAATTGAGCTTTGATTCTCTGAGCAATGGAACAAAACTCGGCTATAATTTAAGTCCCACTAGCAAGATAAATCGCTGGGCTGTTAGCTTTGGATAACTAAAACCCTGCTTCTGCCTACTGTCCAAGTTCTTTAATGTTATTCATCACTTGTTGGTATAAGTCGTTGTTACCTTGACTTTGAAAAATGCTTGCTGCTTGTTGTAAGTCTTTGAGTGCCCCCTGTTTGTCTCCATTGGTAGCGCGGGCGTTTCCTCGGTTATTGTAGGCAGGGGCAAAGTTAGGATTGAGGCGAATGGCTTGATTGTAATCTGCGATCGCACCTTGGGGATCTCCATTGGCAGCACGGGCATTGCCTCGGTTATTATAAGCGATCGCATATTTGGGGTTAAGCAGAATCGCTTGATCGAGATCGTCTATTGCCCCTTTTTTGTCTCCATTGGTGACGCGGGCATTTCCTCGGTTATTGTAGGCTTCGGCATAGTTGGGATTTAGGCGAATCGCTTCACTGTAATCTTTAACTGCTTCTCTGTTGTTTCCCAGTGAGGCGCGGGCATTTCCCAAGTTATTGTAAGCTTCAGCGTCGTTAGGGTTGATGCGGAGGGCTTGATTGTAATCTGCGATCGCTTTTTCCTTGTCTCCCAAATCAAAGTAGGCTAATCCCCGCGCGTTGTAAGCAGCGCCATACTGAGAATTTTGACTAATTGCCTTACTATAAGAAGCGATCGCAGCTTGCAAGTCGCCGTTTAAATGCTGATTCTTTCCCTGAAGATAAAATTCGCCACCAATGGAAGTTGTAGCTGAACGACGGCTAGGTTGACTAACTCCTATTTCTGTCACCAATACATTGTCATTCTTACTACAAGAAACACTGCTAATTGCAGTCAATGTAGTAAAAATAGCTATGGTAAATAAAGTATTTACCCTTGTTCGCTTTTGCCCAAATAAACGCCGTCTCATAAGTTAATATAAACTGCCATAATACCTGAACAGAATTAGTACCAAAATCTAGATTTTAATTCTTTAACTCAATAACTATTCTAACTTTTGATAAATTTTTCCAGTTAATTGACAAATTTCCCTAATATTTTATAGATTTCTTAGAGAAGGTAGGAGGAAAGAATTATTAAATTTCAATATTTATTCTTCACAATAACTCTATAAATTCTGACATTTGTATCCTGATAAACAATTTACTCATCCTCAGCTTCACTCCCTTGAGTTTTAGGAATTAGCCGCCAAGAGGTATTTTTGTCAATATCTACAGATAGTTGTTCCAGATTTTCCCCTAAATCTTTTTGGAGTTTCTGAGTTAGTGTGATTGGAAAATCTAAATTAATATCTTGAGTTTGTACTAGTTTTGCCAATTCTGTAAATGCAGCTTTGATTGTAGTCCGTTCATAACGAGTCAGCTTATAATCATAAGTTTCTGATATATTTTGAGCTTGCATAGCTTTTTTTATACGTTCTTGCAAATGCTCAAATTCTGAATTCAACAACTTCCATTGCTGCTCAACTTGCGAGTATCTAGTACTTAGTGATATTAAGTCTTCCGTTGCAGGTTCGGGGCTGGCTTGGGCTTGTAAGCCTAACAAGTTTAGGTGAATTTGAGCAAGATAAATACAGTCTAGGTAAGCATACTCTATCTGTTCTTCAGTTAGAGGGCGTTTCCCCCAATCGCTTTTTTGTTCTTGTTTATCGATATTGTTAAAGCTACAAAGTGCTGTAGCTATTGTCTTGAGTTGGTGGTTAGGTAATGGCAAAAGATGGTAGGGAATTTTTTTGGCCATTTCCAAAGTGCAAGTAATATTTTTGGCTTTCTTGCTACCGAGAAATTTTAGATCGTAACTCGCGTTGTGAAAAACTTTTTCAATCGCAGAATTTATCATAATTTTATCAATAAATTCAGCTATAATAGTAGGCTGATCTAATACATCTAAAAGATAGACGCGATCGCCACTCATATCTTGAGGATTATCTAATACCTGAATCAGCGATAATCGGGGATTACGACTTTTATAGTCAGCTACTTCTGTATCTATCCACAGTGTTTTAGCGTTTGTATATTCAGCGACAATGGCACGAATTTCGCTAGCCGAAGTAAGGTAGGGCATTGGCTAATATTTCCTGATATTTAAGGCATTGTAAGTAAGCCATAGTTTTATAAAGTAACATTTTGTTGGTGAGTTTGCTGACCCAGGATTGCAAAAAGACTGAAGTTTGGAATTCGTCATAGACATCGCCAAATTGACTCAAATCTGATAACATCGAGTCACTACTGTGGAGTGGCATAGTCTACCATCGAAAGAGCTACTCAGAATCTACGTTAAATTCATAGAGAGCTACAGACTGTGTGTAAAGCCATCCTGGTTAGCAGCCGTCAGAAAAATTGAATTGACATTTCTCAAAACTGGGTGGAAAATCTTAGCTTCAAGAAATCGTCCAAATTTCGATTTTGTGTTACCTGAGCTATTGCTTAAGTACTTTTGCTACTTCACTTTTAATTGTTTTTTTAAATTTGCTCCTCACCATGACACACATCTCAATTAACCGCTTCAATTATTCAATTCGGAGATAAATAATGAAAAAACTAATTCTATTAGTAGTTAGTAGCATTTTGGTAGTTGGTACTTTTGGC
The DNA here is from genome assembly GCF_034531255.1 of Nostoc sp. ChiQUE01b. Classification (NCBI taxonomy): domain Bacteria; kingdom Bacillati; phylum Cyanobacteriota; class Cyanophyceae; order Nostocales; family Nostocaceae; genus Nostoc; species Nostoc sp. ChiQUE01b. The sequence continues at coordinate 121,988 of NZ_JAVRBM010000016.1, forward strand.
TGTCAAGACTCTCCTAAAACTGGTTCGGAAACTCCTAGCACAACTAATGAAGCCGCTCAAGCACCAGCAAAACCAGCTTCAGAGACAAATCAAACTGCCAAAGTTCCAGAAACACAAACGACTCCTTTAGCAGCTAGTACAGGTACTAAAGTTAAAACCGATTCTGAAAAAACAGCAGCAACAAAAGCTAAGACTGACTTAAAAACTGAAGTTAGCGCCAAGTTGAATAAAGGCTTACCAGGCAACAAGTTACAAGTTGAAAACAAACAGGGTGAAATTGTTCTCAAAGGTACAGCCACTTCTGTTGAAGAACTAAAGAAAGCTGAAACCTTGGCTAAAGAAGTTCAAGGTGTGAAGACAGTGAAGATAGAAGCAAAAGTTGATGCTGTAAAAAAGCCATAAAAGAATAACTGAAGCTTTCAGTTAGCATCGACATGGAAGCCAAATAGAGACTTATACAGATGTAAGTCTCTATTTTTGACTTACTTAAATAAAAGTCAGGAATTTTGAAAAAAACTCAGTACACCTTTATTCCTTCTTAAGAGCCCCCATTACCCCTTATCCCCTTCAGGGGCCCCACCTTCCCCAGTCCCTGGTCTCTACGAGTAATTCAGAAATCAAATCGGATTGCTATATATTTTTATCTTTCAACTTCCATTATTTGAACCTCGATAAATTCGCTCCATCTGCTCTGGAGAAAGGCGTCTCATTGGAAACCACTCAAATGGAGAAATAGATTGTTTCTCATAAGGTTGAACATCATCCTGCTGGTTTTGAGGGTAACGCACTGCTACATTGGTATTTGGAGCCTCACCCCTGAACGACTCATCTATTTCTGATTCTGGAAGCTGAGTTTGAGGCAAAACATAAGCGTGCTTCTGGGGATCGTATGCGAAAACTTCTCCTGTTTCAATGTGATAAATCCAAGCATAAATGCTGAGTTCTCCCTGATAAAGCTTAGAGTGAATCACTGGATATGTCCGCAAATTCTCAATTTGAGTAAGAACATTTTCGGCAATCATAATCTCTAGTAATTCTTCTTCGTCGTAGTGACTGTAATGGTCTATAACTAGCCTTCGAGTTGCTTCTGCATATTTAAGCCAATCATGTACAAGCGGCATTTCATCGCTGAGATTGTGTAACTTCATTAATCCTTTCATTGCACCGCAATGAGAATGACCACAAATAATAATTTGGCGAACATCTAAAGCTTGAACAGCATATTCAATTGTTGCACCTTCACCGCCATTACTTGCCCCATACGGTGGAATGATGTTGCCTGCATTGCGAATGACAAATAATTCGCCAACTTGGGCTTGTGTAATTAGATTTGGATCGAGACGCGAATCAGAACAGGTAATAAATAATACTCTGGGCTTTTGACCATGCGAAAGTTGTTCAAATAATTTTTGATGTGTCGAAAAATAGCTAGATTTAAATTCGCGCAGACCTTTAATTAACTTCTTCATTACTAAGTTCTACAAATATTTGCGGGTTAAGAACTAAATCACCAGACAGCAGATTGGGGTAGTAAAGAGGACTTTCTTTCTACGTTTTTCCAATTGTAAAGATTACTATATTATAAATTCATTTGGTGCTTTTAATATCCTCTACCATTTGGTTGAGTTCCTTTTTTTCCTTGCTCCTTTCTGTTCCTTAGCAGGTCACATTACGGTGTGAGAATGCCTTAAGCCTATTTCAAACTAGTTATATCTTGAGATAAATTTTTGAATTACAGGTAATTAGTCAGACATGATATTATCTGCTCTGGGAAAATTTTGATGGTCAGTTTGCGACATCAAAATTTTTGCCGTACACTGAGCGATCGCCTGCGGTAAGCCTTTTGGGTGAAGCTTGCAGGCTCATCGCAACGCGTCTACAATAATCCCCAATCCTCCCTCCTACCCTCTTGCGAATTCTTAATTAGTTGATACACTTGTTCTTCATTAGCTCTTAGCTCAGGGAACCAGCGCCTATGGTGCACATCAAGCGCGTGGAACTTACGAACTTCAAATCTTTCGGTGGCACTACTTCTGTCCCTTTGCTACCGGGGTGTACTGTCATATCTGGGCCAAATGGTTCGGGTAAGTCTAATATCTTAGATGCACTGCTCTTTTGCCTGGGACTCTCTAGTTCTAAGGGAATGCGAGCCGAACGCTTACCGGATTTGGTAAATAACACTCAAACGGCTAAAGGACGTGCTTCGATTGAGGCTAGCGTCACGGTGACATTTGATTTGTCGGATGAAATCTCACATAAAGACGCAAAGGCACAAAGGGAGGAAGCAGGGGGAGCAGGGGGAGCAGGGGAAGTAGAGGAAGTAGGGGAAGAAAATCCAAAATCCAAAATCCAAAATCCAAAATTGGACGAGTGGAGTGTTACTAGAAGGCTACGAGTCACTCACCAAGGGACTTACACATCGAATTACTATATTAATGGTGTACCTTGCACGTTGACAGAGTTGCATGGAGAACTAAGTAACCTGCGGGTTTATCCTGAAGGCTACAATGTGGTACTTCAAGGGGATGTCACCAGCATTATCTCGATGAATGCGCGGGAACGGCGGGAAATTATTGATGAATTAGCTGGGGTGGCAGCGTTCGATCGCAAAATCATTCAAGCCAAATCAACTTTAGATGAGGTGAAGGAAAAGGAAGATAGCTGTCGGATTATTGAAACGGAATTAACTGCACAGCGCGATCGCCTTTCCCAAGATCGGGCGAAAGCTGAGAAATATCAAAAACTCCGCACAGAATTTATCGCGAAGCAATCCTGGGAAGCTGTTTTATCATGGCGTTCCTTGCAAGCACAACAAGAAAAGTTAGTTCACGAAATTCAAACAGGCGATCGCAATTCTACTGAACTCACTACCCAACTCACCAACCTAAATTCCGAAATCGTTCAAAAAACTGCTGAACTGGAACAACTTAATGCCCATGTGAAAGCATTGGGAGAAGAGGAACTTTTGGCGGTACAATCTACCCTCGCCACTCAAGAAGCAGAACGTAAACAACTCCAGCGTCAGCTAACAGAATTACAAACAACTTCCCAAGAAACTGCCAAACGTCTGGCTCAAACTCAGCAAGAGATTCAAAAATACCGTCATTCCCTAGAAGAAATTGCCGAAACCCAACTTGTAGAGACGCGATTCATCGCGTCTTCCCAGCAACAAAGAAACGAAGCGCAGCAAGCCTTAGAAACCTCCCGCGAAGCAGCAGCAGAAATCGCCTCGGCTTCAGAAGCGTGGGTGCAGCAACAAACGGCGTATAACCGTCAAATTGAAACTTTGCTGCACACTCTAGAACCACAACGCACGGAACAAGCACAACTCAGGGAACGCAATAATCAGTTACAGCAGCTTATCCAAGAGCAAACCCAGTTAATTGAACGTGATGAACCCGAATTAGCCCAAAAACAAACTGACTCTAATCGAGTTGAAACGGAATTTAACGCCTCTAGCGAACCCATCCAAAATTTAGCCCAAAATCTCTCAGCCACAGAGCAAGAACTACAAATCCAACAAGAAACCCAAAAACGATTACTTTCTGAACAACGAGAAAAACAACGGCAGTTGGATAAAATAGAGGCGCAAGCGCAAGCACAGCAAGAAGTCCAAGGAACCCAAGCTAGTAAAGTCATTTTACAATCGGGAATGCCTGGACTTTGTGGCTTAGTTGTGCAGTTAGGAAAGGTAGAACCCCGCCATCAGCTTGCTTTAGAAATGGCTGCTGGGGGACGCTTGGGACATATTGTGGTGGAAGATGATGGTGTAGCCGCAGCAGGTATTGAATTGCTCAAACAGAAACGGGCAGGGAGGGCAACTTTTTTACCACTGAATAAAATTCACGCTCCCAAATTTACTCAAGATGCAACGCTGCGTTTTGCTAGTGGCTTCGTTAACTATGCTGTTAACTTAGTCGATTGCGATCGCCGTTACAAAGATGTATTTAGCTATGTTTTTGGCAACACAGTAGTTTTTGCCAACCTGGAGGCGGCGCGGAAAAATTTAGGATTATATCGCATCGTCACCTTAGACGGGGAGTTGTTAGAAACCAGTGGTGCAATGACTGGTGGTAGTAACACCCAGCGTTCAGCCTTGCGGTTTGGCAATGCGGAAGCGGCGGAATCTGATGAAGTGATCGCTTTAAAAACTCGCTTAGTTGATATTGAGCGGATTTTAGAGCGCTGTACAGAAGCGATCGCTACTTTGTCAACCAGAACCAAAAAACTGACGCAAGAATTAACAGAAGCGCGTCAAGCGCGGCGAGAACAGCAGTTGCAATTGGAGCAGTTGCAAAAAGACATTAAGAGTTTAACAACGCAGTTAGAGGGGACGCGATCGCAACTCGCCCAAAACAGTGAAAAGTTAGCCACCGCTCAATCTCGATTAGAAATTTTAGAGCGGGAATTACCTGGGCAAGAAAATCAATTACAACAATTACGACACGCCTTAGCTGAATTGGAAGCATCCCAAACCCCCAGCGAATGGCAACAAATCCAGGCAACCATTAAAATCCAAGAGCAACAATTGCAACAACGAGAGACAGCATTACGCGAGGCTGAACAAAGATTAAAAAATTTAGAAAATCAGCAACAACGTTTACAAGAAAAAATCCAAGAAGCAGAAACGCGAATCACCGAATACGAAACCCAACAAATCTCTTGTAGAGACGCGATTCATCGCGTCTCCATACAAATCACAACGATAGACGACCAAATCACCCAAACCCGTTTATCGTTGAGTCAAATGGAACAAAATTTGGGAGAAGAGAAACAAAAACGCGACGCCACAGAACTAGAAGTGCGATCGCAGCTTTTACGCCAACAACAATTGGAATGGGAAATTCAAAAACTCCAAGAAACCCAAGAGAAGCGGCGGGAGGAACTAATTGCACTGCAAACTCAATTACGAGATGTGGGAGCAGAATTACCAAATCCCTTGCCAGAAGTTCCAGATAAAGTAGACTTGGAAGAATTGCAGAAAGAATTGCGATCGCTTACCAAACGCTTACAGGCAATGGAACCTGTGAATATGCTGGCGTTGGAAGAATACGAACGCACCCAAAACCGCCTCCAAGAACTCACGCAAAAATTAGAGACACTAGAAGGAGAACGCACTGAGCTACTTTTGCGGATTGAAAACTTTACCACATTGCGGCAACTTGCCTTTAAAGAAGCTTTCGATGCTGTGAATGAAAACTTTCAATCAATTTTTGCTATTCTTTCAGACGGCGACGGCTTCTTGCAACTTGAAAATCCCGAAGATCCCTTTAGCAGTGGACTAAATTTAGTCGCGCACCCCAAAGGCAAACCCGTACAGCGTCTAGCTTCCATGTCTGGGGGAGAAAAATCACTCACAGCCTTGAGCTTTATCTTTGCCCTGCAACGCTACCGCCCATCGCCATTTTATGCCTTTGACGAAGTAGATATGTTTTTGGATGGAGCAAATGTAGAGCGATTAGCTAGAATGATCAAGCAACAGTCACAACAAGCGCAATTTATAGTTGTTAGTTTGCGTCGTCCGATGATAGAATCAGCCGAACGCACAATTGGCGTTACTCAAGCACGAGGAGCTTACACTCAAGTTTTGGGGATTAAGTTACAATCATCCAATACATCTGCTTGAGTTTTTGTTAATAATAGTGTATAGATAAACCACGTAATGTGTGACTTTCTCTCAAACCTAACCCCCAACCCCTTCCCTACCAGGGAAAGAGAGCAAAAATCAAAGCCTCTCATTCACTGGAATAGAGGAATGGAAGTGGCGTTACAAGAATAAGTTGCACATCGCGTTAAACCGGATTCGAGATCAGGACTCGGTATAGAATGACCTCCGAACAGATAATTAGGCGTTCCGACATATTAAATACCCAGGTGATTACCCGCGACAACGGCAAGCGGCTAGGCATTATCAGTCAAGTCTGGGTTGATATCGATCAACGAGAGGTTGTGGCTCTTGGTTTGCGAGACAGCCTGATCTCCATTTCGGGCATACCGCGCTATATGTACCTCAACAACATCAGCCAGATTGGTGATGTCATCCTGGTTGATAACGAAGATGTCATTGAAGATATCGAAGTTGAATCTCTCAGTAATCTAATTAACTGGGAAGTAATTACAGAAACAGGTGAAGTCTTAGGCAAAGTTCGCGGCTTCAAGTTCAACGGCGAAAGTGGGAAGCTTAACTCCATAGTTATTGCTTCTTTAGGATTGCCCCAAATTCCCGATCAATTTGTGAGTACTTACGAGTTCTCAGTGGATGAAATCGTCAGCACAGGCCCCAATCGGTTGATTGTATTCGAGGGAGCCGAAGAACGAGTAGACCAGTTGACAGTCGGTTTATTAGAGCGCCTGGGTATCGGCAAAGCACCTTGGGAGCGAGATATAGAAGAAGAATACGGCTATACTCCACCGCGCCAAGTTGCACCAGGTAATCAACTACCTAGTGGAGTGCCATTGCAGCCACCCAGGCAAAAAGTTCGCGCCCCTGAACCTGTAGCGCGGGAAGAAGAATGGAATGAAGACTATGTGGAAGAAGAAAGGCCACAGCGTCAGGTAATGAAAGCGCGGCAGTATGAATCTATTCAATACGAAGAAGATGAGGAAGAAGATAACTGGAGCGAGGCTACGGGTAGCGACAGGTATCAACAACCGCAGCCGCTAAAATATGAAGCCCAGCCCTATAGCAAGCCTTATGTTGACGAATACGATGATTATGATGACGTAGAGGGCGATGCTTGGGAAGATGCGCCGAAGCCTGTGAATATTCCTAAGAAAGTCAAGGAAAGACAGCCAGAATACGAAGAAGAAGGCGGATATTAAGTAATTCGTAATTCGTAATTAAACCGAAAAATTACGAAGTATTTTAAGATTAATTTAGCCTTTTCCTTACTTACAAGGAGAGGGCTAATTTTTTAGATATTTCTGATTTTAGCGAGGTTCGAGCCAGTTTTCTACTTTTAAATTAGGAACACAGGAAAATTCACGAATATTGGCGGTAACGAGAGTTAGACCAAGGGTTAAAGAATGGGCAGCAATTAATAAGTCATTAGCTCCAATCGGTTTACCTTGTTGTTCTAAATCAGTGCAGATTTCTGCGTAATATTGCTCTACAGGATGAGTTAGCGGTAGTATTTCGATACTATCCAAAATTATTTCAAGTTTTTCTATGAGCTTTTGGGAGTTCTTTTTTATAGCTCCAAATCTTGATTCACAAGCTACGATAATACTTGTACAAATTTTGTCTTCTCCGACATCTTGAATTTTTGAAAATACCACTCCTTTGGGGTTTTTAATTAGTTCGGAAATGATGTTTGTATCTAACAAGTATAAATAACTCATTTTGAAAACTCAATATCATCTAAGGGTAATAATCCTTCGTCCACGTCGGCAAAGTCTTCGTCCAGTGGTTCAAGGGTGGAAAGGGTTTCCAGGAGGGATTTTTTCTTGATGGGGGAAATGATGGCGAAGGGGATACCGTTTTGGGTAATAGTGAGGGGTTCGCCTGTTTTTTGGGCTTGGTTGAGTAGGGTTTGGATGGTTTCGGGGAGATCGGAAAGGGTGATTTGTGTCATGGTGGGTTCTGGGGTTAGCGATGGGGACTTGGCTCACATCTATTTTACTTGTGACGGCGTTGGTGATGAGGGCGGTGCGATGGTAATAGTCGCTAAAACAGTTTGTAACTAATTAGTTAACTGCTCAGAAACTCCCCAAAAACTGCTAGCGTCAAACAAAGGAAAATATCGTTGTGGACTTTCGAGCTTGAAAACCCGTTCTAATTACTGGCAACTGTTGCCTTATATCCAACTCCAGTGGCAAACTATCACCAAGGGACTTATTGGTATATTGGGATACGTGCTGGCGACATTAGTGTTAATTAATCTCGCCGGTAAATTGGCAACTCCCTTTGCCCAAGGTAATGTAGTAGCGATCGCTCAAATAACTGGCAGCTGTGCTTTAGTATTTATTGTTAGAGGCTTGTTTCAGTCTATACAAGATATGTACATGGCGAAAGCTGCTTTGAGAGTTGCTTTTCATCTCCGCCAGCAAGTCTACGCACATCTTCAAAAGCTAAATCTCAGCTATTTTGAAACGGCAAAAGCAGGTGATTTATCTTACCGCCTCACCGAAGATGTTGACCGCGTTGGCGAAGTGGTAAATAAAGCATTTCACGACTTTATCCCCTGCATTTTGCAGTTGCTAGCAATTCCGATTTACATGATTTACCTGAATTGGCAACTGACATTAGCAACAGTGATAGTTGCACCGCTAATGGGTATTTTAGTTAGCTGGTTTGGTGAACGCTTGGGCAAGTATTCCTTAAAAAGTCAAAATCGCGTGTCGGGTTTATCAGCCATCCTCGCAGAAGTTTTCAACGGTATTCGTTTGGTACAAGCTTTTGCTGCCGAAAATTACGAAATTGCTCGTTTTGGCCATGAAGCAGAACGCAGTCTCAAAGCAAAATACTCAGCCGAACGTCTGAAAGCGATTCAGATTCCCATTATCGGATTTTTTGAAGCCTTAAGTGCCTTACTGTTACTGATTGTGGGAGCGTGGCAAATTTCCCAAGGTCACTTGACAGTGGCGAATTTTTTCAGTTATCTGGCGGCGGCGGCGCTGTTAATTGATCCCATTGGTCATACTACTAATAACTACAACGAATTTAAGCAGGGTGAAGCATCTGTTGACCGTGTTTTTGAATTGATGGCAATTCAGCCAACGGTGATCGAAAAGATAAATGCGATCGCTCTCCCTCCAGTCAACGGCAAAGTAGAATATCGTCATATTTCCTTCGCCTATAAACCAGGTAAACCTGTCTTAAAAGATATCAGTTTATTGGTATCGCCAGGTGAAGCGATCGCACTTGTAGGTGCTTCTGGCGCTGGTAAAACCACATTTGTGAATCTCCTCCCGCGTTTTTACGATCCTGAAGCTGGTCAAATCTTCATTGACGATGTTGATATTCGAGATGTGAAATTGCATAGTCTGCGGCGACAAATTGGGATTGTTCCTCAAGAAACTATCATGTTTTCCGGGACGATTGCCCAAAATATCGCTTTTGGACAATATATTTTTGACATAAAAGCAGTTAAAGAGGCAGCGAAAATTGCTAATGCCCATCAATTTATTAGCCAACTACCAGAAGGTTATAAGACTTGGGTAGGCGAGCGTGGGGTAAACTTATCTGCTGGACAAAGACAAAGAATTGCGATCGCTCGTGCTGTTTTGCTCAATCCCCAAATCTTGATTCTCGATGAAGCAACATCAGCATTAGATTCTGAATCAGAAGCACTGGTACAGGAAGCGCTGGAAAGATTGATGGAAAAACGGACAGTGTTTATTATTGCTCACCGTTTATCGACAGTTAAGAGGTGCGATCGTATTTTAGTTCTCGAACAAGGACAAATTGTCGAATCGGGAACCCATGAAGAATTATTAGTCCTAGAGCGTCGCTATGCGCAGTTTTATGCCCAGCAGTTTAGTTAGGCAGAAGAGGGAGTGGGGAGTGGGGAGTGGGGAGTGGGGAGTGGGGGAGATGAGGGAGCAGGGGGAGCAGGGGGAGCAGGGGGAGCAGGGGGAGCAGGGGGAGCAAAGAAAAGACTGATGCCCAATGACAAATGACAAATGACAAACGACAAATGACAAATGCCCAATATTAACTATCTCCTAGACTGAATTGCCTTGATTAACTCATAAAAAGGCTGCCAATTATCTTCTTGAGCAATTGCTTCCCAAACAGATTCAATTACAGGTCTTAATAATGCCGTTTTCGGATTATTAACAGTTAGAGTTTGAGCAATTATATCAGTGCGTAGGCGTAGCCCGTCGTAGACATCGCTATCAAAATCGTTCAAAATTTTATGATATAGTATGCACCAATCATCAAATATTCCAGATGCACCCGGTACTGGCACAATATCTGAATTATTCATGACAAAACCTGGTTCATCTCGCCATTTTGATGAAAAAGTACGAGCCATCTCATAAAAAAACTGATGATAACCAACTTGGCTATCTTTCAAAAATTCAACTGTTAGATTCAACAGTTCCGCAGCTTGTGGATGTGGCAGTTCCGAAAAACCTAACTTTTTCAACATCAAAGAACTGTATTCAGCTTGATAATACTCATCAAACATTGCTAATCCAGCTTCCATTTCGCCTTGATCAATAATCGCCTTTAAAGGTTCCTGGAGCATTTGTAAATTCAACTGGCAAATACTTGGTTGATTACCGTAACAGTAGCGTCCATAATAGTCAAAATATGCAGCTATAAAGGATGGGTTATAAGTTGGGATAAACGCATAAGGCCCATAGTCAAAACTCTCTCCAGTAATCGACATATTGTCAGTATTGAGAACTGCATGACAAAAGCCAGCCGCCATCCACTGTGCTACTAGTTCTGCAACCCGTTTAACTAATTCGGCATAAAACAGGGCATATTTATCTTCTTCAGCATTTAAGTGTCGATAATACTGCTCAATTACGTGGTCTAACAGCTTCTTAGTTAAATCTGGACGCTGGAAATAATGCAGTCGCTCAAAAGTGCCAAATCGAATATGAGAACTGTTCATTCTAATCATCACAGATGAGCGGGTAGGCGAAGGTTCATCGCCCCGCCAGAGGGGTAAACCTGTTTCAATCATGCTCAGACAGCGCGAAGTACGTACACCCAAGTAGTGCAGTGCTTCCGCAGCCAGAACTTCCCGCACTCCACCTTTGAGCGTGAGCATACCATCGCCACCACGGGAGTAGGGCGTTCTCCCAGAGCCTTTAGTGCCAAAATCGTATAATTCGCCATCATTGGCGCGTACTTGCCCGTAGAGAAAGCCTCTACCATCACCCAACTGTCTGTTATATTCACCAAATTGATAGCCGTGGTAACGCAGTGCTAACAAGGGTTTGCGCCCCTGAAATTGACCAAAGGCTGTGATGAAATCTTCGTCTTTGACTACTTGGGGGTCTAGACCGAAACGGGGTAATAGTTCATCGTTACGCCAACGCAGGAGGTGTTGGGGAAATTCCGCTGCTGCAACCTCATCGTAGTAGTCATCGCCTAAAGATTCTAAGGCAGTTTCGTAGTTGAGGGTGAGAAAAGGATTGCTAGAATTCTTGTAGTTTGGAGTTTCAGCCAGAGTCATTACGAGCAAAGCTTAATTCATTCTTCCTTTAATACTACCTCTGCCTTCAGCATCATCAGCATAGACGCAAAAAGCGACTTATATTTAACTAAAATATGGCAGCGCTGCTATCAAAATCGGGAGCGTTTCAGGAGGCAGAAGGCAGTCCCCATGAACTTCGTACATCACCAAGCATGAAAATAGGCAGTTCTTGCTGGGGCTAAAAACTAGTATTTTTACTCAGCACTCAGCACTTTCAAGGCAGGAGGCAGAAGGCAGGAGGTAGAAACTTTTTATATTTGATGCGTGAGTCCTACGTTTTATACCTCATTTACTTGCAAACTGCTGTAAGTATTTTTTGAAAGATGAAAAATACCTCTAAAGTCAGAGATATATTATGTGCTGAGGTAGAGGATTTTTTGATTCCATTTTAGGATATTATTAAATGTTAAATAAACTAATTTTGCTGCTATTATTCTAAATAAAGTTAGTCCCTTTAGCTGAGAAAAAAACAATTCTTCAAATGATATTGACTTGCACTAGAGAATTAGTTTACAAGAATAAGAAATATGGATAACAAAAACAAAATTGATAGTACTAAAAACAATTTAAATCGAGAGACAAAAATGGCTGAAAATAATATAAATTCATTATCTAACGAACCTAAACAGTTAACTAAAACGATTAATATAGATGGCCAGCGTCCAGTCGATCCAAGTAACATTCAGATTAAGGAAACAATTGATATAGACGGTGAGCGACCAATTGCAAAAGATGAAAATCATAGCGATCAAACAATTGATATAGATGGTCAACGCCCGATCGCTAAGAGTAATTTTCAAGAACATGAGATGCTAACTGTAGACGGTAAGCGTCCAATTGACCCTAGTGATTTAGAGGTTGAGGAAGTTCTTGATATAGATGGTCAACGTCCGATCGCTAAGAGTAATTTTCAAGTTAAAGATACTCTAGAGATAGATGGTAGCCGCCCAATAGTTTCAGATAACAATGTTAATTCGCAAATACCAAAAGATTACATAGACTAAAATCACAACCTTTTTTGCTACCCGCTTCACTTTCACTAACTTGAAAAGAAGATGCAATATCTTTGAGAATTGGCTGATTATAATAAGCGTTAGCAACACACACACCAGATGCGATCGCCATAATTAGTACCTGAATTTTAGTCAGGACTTACGCAAGATGTGGCTGAAAACCTAATTATTCCGTAGCGGTAATTCATGAATTACCGCTACTTTCGTTATATTTTGCGTAAGTCCTATTAGTTAATAAAAGATTTCCCTGTTTAATTGTCGAAGTTTTATCTAATTCTACTGGAGCCTTTGACCGGGGCGACAAATTCGCCGATTATCAAACCCTGGAAAGTCTGCAATAATATGTTTTAATTAATACAAAACGTCAACGAGTTGAGTGTTTTCGACGTAATGAGCAAGGGTTGTGGGTTTTACAATCCTACACAGCAGAACATCAATCATTTGGACTCAACAGCGTGGATTTTGAGGAAACAATGGCAGCACTCTACGAAGATGTAGTTTTTGAATAATCAATTATTATAGGGTATTCGCCGCGATATTTAGTAAACTATATAACTGATAAGCCTTGAAGGCTTCCTTACCAGGCGGAAGCGTTGATGAAAGCAGGCACAATTGATTAAATAAAAAGTTATGGCGCTCATAGTTCAAAAATACGGTGGTACATCTGTCGGTTCAGTCGAACGTATTCAAGCTGTTGCACAGCGCGTTTATAAAACTGTTAAAGCTGGAAACTCTATTGTCGTAGTGGTTTCGGCAATGGGCAAAACCACCGATGGACTCGTCAAACTAGCTACTGAAATTTCTCCAAATCCTAACCGCCGGGAAATGGATATGCTGCTTTCCACTGGTGAACAAGTAACCATTGCCTTACTGAGCATGGCTTTGCAGGAACTCGGACAGCCTGCAATTTCCATGACTGGCGCTCAGGTAGGAATTGTTACCGAAGCCGAACACAGCCGCGCTCGGATTTTGCATATTGAAACTACTCGCCTAACTCGCCACATAAATGCAGGTAAAGTAGTTGTAGTAGCAGGGTTTCAAGGTATATCCAGCGTCGGAGAGATGGAAATTACGACTTTGGGTCGTGGTGGTTCCGACACCTCAGCAGTGGCGATCGCAGCCGCCTTAAAAGCGAATTTTTGTGAAATTTATACAGACGTTCCAGGGATTCTCACTACAGACCCCCGCTTAGTTGCTGAAGCCCAGTTGATGGATGCCATCAGCTGCGATGAAATGTTGGAATTAGCTAGCTTGGGCGCAAAAGTGCTGCATCCCCGTGCTGTGGAAATTGCTCGTAACTACGGTGTTCCCCTTGTAGTTAGGTCTAGCTGGACGGATCAACCAGGTACTTGGGTGACATCAGCCAAACCCCAAGAGCGATCGCTAATCAATCTAGAAATTGCCCGTCCGGTGGATCATGTAGAATTTGACACTAACCAAGCAAAAGTCGCTTTATTGCGCGTCCCCGACAAACCAGGTGTTGCAGCCCGGTTATTTGGCGAAATATCTCGGCAAAAAGTAGACGTAGATTTGATTATTCAGTCAATTCATGAAGGTAATAGTAATGACATAGCCTTTACTGTTACAACACCAATATTAAAACGGGCAGAAGCAGTAGCAACAGCGATCGCCCCAGCACTGAGGAGTCAATCTAACCCCAAATTTGACGAAGCCGAGGTAATGATAGAACATAACATTGCCAAAGTCAGCATCGCAGGCGCGGGAATGATTGGACGTCCCGGTGTAGCTGCAAAAATGTTCGCTACCCTAGCAGAAGCAGGCGTGAACATCCAAATGATTTCCACCAGCGAAGTGAAAGTAAGTTGTGTAGTCAATGCCGCCCAATGCGATCGCGCCGTCAGCGCACTTCGTAGCGTCTTTGAAATTGAAACAGGGAAAGGGGGGACAAGGGGACAAGGGGGACAAGGGGGACAAGAAAGAATCATTGAAGAGATTTCTCCCTTGTCTCCCCCCTCTCCCCCCTCTCCCCCGGTTCGAGGCGTTGCCTTAGATTTAAATCAAGCGCGTCTTGCGATTCGCCAATTGCCAGATCGTCCGGGAATGGCGGCGAAATTATTTGGATTATTAGCGCAGCATAATATTAGCGTTGATATGATTATCCAATCTCAGCGCTGCCGGGTGATTGATGGTGTTCCCAGACGAGATATTGCCTTTACAGTCTCGCGGATAGACGGGGAAAGTGCAAAAGAAATGCTTACCCAAGTAGCAGCAGAATTAGGATGGGGTGAAGTTGTTTTAGATAGTGCGATCGCTAAGGTGAGTATTGTCGGTGCAGGTATGGTAGGACAACCAGGTGTTGCTGCTAAAATGTTTGAAGCTTTAGCCCAACAACAAATCAATATTCAAATGATTGCCACTTCAGAAATTAAAATTAGTTGTGTTGTGGCGCAAGAGCAAGGTGTTAAAGCTTTGCAAGCCATTCATGCAGCCTTTGAACTAGCTGGGAGCGAGAAATTTGTCGTGCCAGCGTAAAACCTGAATCAAATCCCCTCACCCTAAATCCCTCTCCCAAGCTTGGGCTACCGTGTACACACAAGTCGAATTTCTCTTTAAATCCAGTCGTTTATTAAATTTGGGTGGTCGTTTATTGAATTCGGGCGGTCGTTTATTGAATTCGGGCGGTCGTTTA
>NZ_JAVRBM010000160.1:0-6194 GCF_034531255.1 Nostoc sp. ChiQUE01b
CGCCAGTGCTGACAGCACCATCAAATTGTGGAATCGGGACACGGGCAAAGAAATTTCCACCCTGACTGGGCATAGCGATAGGGTCACCAGCGTCGTCTTCAGCCCGGATGGCAAAACTTTAGCTTCCACCAGTTATGACAAAACGATCAAATTGTGGAATCGGGACACGGGCAAAGAAATTTCCACCCTGACTGGGCATAGCGATAGGGTCACCAGCGTCGTCTTCAGCCCGGATGGCAAAACTTTAGCTTCCACCAGTTATGACAAAACGATCAAATTGTGGAATCGGGACACGGGCAAAGAAATTACCACCCTGAGTGGGTATACCAGTTGGGTCAGAAGTGTCGTCTTCAGCCCAGATGGCAAAACTTTAGCTTCCACCAGTGATGACAAGACGATCAAATTGTGGAATCGGGACACAGGCAAAGAAATTTCCACCCTGAGTGGGCATAGCAGTTGGGTCAGAAGTGTCGTCTTCAGTCCGGATGGCAAAACTTTAGCTTCCGCTAGTGCTGATAAGACGATCAAATTGTGGAATCGGGACACAGGCAAAGAAATTACCACCCTGAGTGGGCATGGCAGTTCGGTCAACAGCGTCGTCTTCAGCCCGGATGGCAAAACTTTAGCTTCCGCCAGTGCTGACAAGACCATCAAATTGTGGAGTCGGGAGACGGGCAAAGAAATTACCACCCTGAGTGGGCATAGCGCTGCGGTCAACAGCGTTGTCTTCAGCCCGGATGGCAAAACTTTAGCTTCCGCCAGTTATGACAAGACCATCAAATTGTGGAATCTGAATCTTGATGATTTATTAGCACAGGGTTGCAGTTGGCTTAAGGGTTATTTGGCTAGCCATCCTAATGCGGCTAAGGTGTGTCCGGGGAGATGAGGGGGATAGGGGGATGAGGGGGATGAGGAGCGATCGCCCTTTAATATTCATAACAGGCGATCGCTTGGTAAATTAGAAATGCGATCGCAGTTCTGATCTCGGCGTTTCGAGTTCCGAACACGAACGGCCGAGCAAAAAGGTCGAACTTCCGAGTTCCGAACACGAACGACCGAGTAAAAAGGTCGAACTTCCGAGTTCCGAACACGAACGACCAAGTAAAAAGGTCGAACTTCCGAGTTCCGAACACGAACGACCGAGCAAAAAGGTCGAACTTCCGAGTTCCGAACACGAACGACCGAGTAAAAAGGTCGAACTTCCGAGTTAAACCTCTGGTTCCACTCCCAGCGCTTTTAACTGAGCGGCTAATCTATCTGCACGCTGGCGTTCTTTTGCTGCTAACTCCAAACCCCACAGCAATAATTCGCCGTTGTCATCCCACCAACGCAACCAATAGCCTGTGCAATTTTCTCGGCTCCCTTCCCATACGCCCAAAAACAAATTCATTTCGGCAATCCAGTGACGATTATTTGCATCCGGTGTTTGCAGTTCATAATGTCCGAAATCATCTCGCCGATAAACTTCTAACTCTCCGCTATCTGGTTCAAAAATGGCATAGTTTGGCACTTGTAAAATCTGCTCATAATAAAACCATTTACCAGGGGGATAGGTTGGTTTACTGGAATACTCTCCACCTTCGGTATCTGAGAGAAATTCCATCACAATTACGGGAATATCACCTTGGAGTTGTGGCGTATAACTGCGCTTCACTTCTTCTCGTGAGACTCGAATTGATGGTACATAACCCCAATCTGGTGCTTTGACCACAAATCGATTATTCAAGGTGGCGCAGATACCGTAGTTAGTGATGGTTAAAGCATCGGCGGGTAATCTGCCAGCAAGTTCCAAGCTTTCTGTTAAAGCAGCAGCCAAGAGTGGCTGATTAATGTTATCCACTGGCTCATTGTCTAAAACAAAATCATCAGGTAACTTTTCCCAGGTGACATCATAGGTGGCTGCATTGGCTAGCATAATCAGAATATCTCAAGTACAACTTCAATTTCTAATCGCCCGATTAAAAAATTGCACACGGCGTTACTCCTGAGCAAGGGTTCGCACTTCTTCCACTGACAATCCCAAAGCTTGGGCAATCTGTTCGATGCTCAAATTCATTTGCAATAATCGGGGTATGGCATCTCTTCTCGCTTGTTCTGCAAGTTCAGCTCGTTGTCGTTCTTGTTCTGCTCGTTGTCGTTCTTGCTCGGCGTTGCGAGAAATTTCTGTATAAGTTAAAAAGCGTTCTCCGTCAGGGCGATATAACTGTAAACCCTCTGGTGATAGAGTAAACCTGATTTTTAATCGAGGACTTACCCAATCTTCCATTTGGGGGATGACATCTAAACCATCTTCATCACGCAACCATCCATGCAAGTTATTGCGATCAGGATCGTAAATGTAGTATTCTTCTACGCCATAGCGATCGTAAAAAAGTAATTTCTTGTCCATTTCAGTTTGGGTGTTGCTGGGAGAAAGAATTTCAAATACCACTTGCGGTGCAACTCCCTGCTCTTTCCATTGTTGGTAGCACAAGCGATGTCTACGACGGGCTACGCCTACGCCTTTTGGTCTACCCAATACCACCATCACATCTGGGGCGTTAACAATTTTGTTGCGTCCTTCTACCGGATACCAAAACAAATCCCCCGTGACAAATACATTTGGATCGTCAGCAAATAGCCACTCTATATTCTGCTTAATTTCTACAATCCAGCCAAACTGTATGGTATTATTAGCTACTGGTTGTCCGTCACTATCTGGGTAGATGAGCTCTGGCTGGGTCGGCGGTTGGATTTGCGATACCATAGCTTCGCCCTTAGAAGGATTTAAATCGGGATGCTTTTAAATTAGCAGACTCTTAAGGATATCTGCGCCATTAATCTGGAACGAGAACTAACTAAAACAGTACGATTGTTCTACTATAAACTAATTAAAGATAGTATTATTAAGGACTGTTTCATAGGAAACTCCCTCTTCGCCGCCCAATATGTCAGACAAACAGCTAGCAGCATCCTTGAATGGACATCTTCCCTACCCCAGCCACAACAGCCAGAATACCATTCGGATTCGGGGTGCTAGGCAGCATAATCTGAAAAATATTGACTTGGAATTGCCACGAGATCGCCTAATCGTATTCACTGGCGTTTCTGGTTCTGGTAAGTCTTCCCTAGCATTTGATACCATTTTCGCTGAAGGGCAACGCCGCTATGTGGAATCCCTCAGCGCCTACGCACGGCAATTTCTCGGACAGTTAGATAAGCCGGATGTAGAAGCCATTGAAGGCTTAAGTCCAGCAATTTCAATTGACCAAAAGTCAACGTCTCATAACCCACGTTCCACTGTCGGTACGGTGACAGAGATTTACGACTATTTGCGGCTGTTGTTTGGTCGGGCTGGCGAACCCCATTGTCCAATATGCGATCGCTGTATTGCACCCCAGACAATCGATGAGATGTGCGATCGCATCATGGAATTACCAGACCGCACCCGCTTCCAAATCCTTGCACCCGTTGTCCGTGGGAAAAAAGGCACACATCGTAAACTTTTGTCAAGTCTAGCATCCCAAGGTTTTGTCCGCGTGCGGATCAATGGCGAGATCCGCGAACTGTCAGATTCCATTGAATTGGATAAGAATTTTACCCACACCATCGAAGTGGTAATTGACCGCTTGGTGAAAAAAGATAGTATCCAGGAACGTTTGGTTGATTCTCTGTCTACATGTCTTAAGCAATCAGGTGGGATTGCCAGTATTGTCATTAGTCATTCGTCATCTGTCATTAGTGATAACCAAGACCAAACAACAAATGACAAAGAAGAAGAATTAGTATTTTCGGAAAACTTTGCTTGTCCAGAACATGGGGCGGTAATGGAGGAACTATCGCCGCGATTATTCTCCTTTAACTCGCCTTATGGTGCTTGTCTGCACTGTCATGGAATCGGAACTTTAAGAAGATTTGCACCAGACTTGATCGTACCTGACTGGGAAGCGCCAGTTTATGCTGCGATCGCGCCTTGGTCAGAAAAAGATAATTCTTATTATCTGGAATTACTCTACAGCATCGGACAAGCTCATGGCTTTGAGTTACAGACAAATTGGAGCAAGCTGACAGAAGAACAGCAACAGATTATTCTGTATGGAGAGAAAGAAGAAAGCACAAAAGCACAAAAAACCCAAAATTTTAAAGGTGCTATTCCAATTTTGCAACGACAATATGAGGGTGGTTCTGAGCTAATTAAGCAAAAATTAGAGCAGTATTTAATCGATCAACCGTGTGAAGTTTGTCAGGGAAAACGGTTAAAACCGGAAGCCTTAGCGGTAAAGTTGGGACAATATGGAATTTTAGAATTAACTGGTGTATCGATTCGGGATTGTCGAGAGAGAATTGAGCAATTTAAATTGAGCGATCGCCAGTTACAAATTGCTGATTTAGTCCTGAGAGAAATCAAAGCAAGATTGCAATTTTTGTTAGATGTAGGTTTAGATTACCTCACCCTTGACCGTCCCGCCATGACCCTTTCTGGTGGCGAAGCCCAACGAATTCGTCTAGCAACGCAAATTGGTTCTGGTTTAACAGGTGTTCTCTATGTTTTAGATGAACCGAGTATTGGTTTGCATCAACGAGATAATGGCAGGTTGCTAAAAACTTTAACGAAATTGCGCGATTTAGGTAATACATTGATTGTCGTTGAACACGATGAAGAAACAATTCGCGCAGCTAACCATATAGTTGATATTGGCCCTGGTGCAGGAATTCATGGCGGAAATATTATCACCCAAGGTGATTTTCAAGCGTTATTAGCAGCAGAAGATTCTTTGACGGGTGCATATTTATCAGGAAGGCGAGTAATTACCACACCAGCAGAACGCCGAGAAGGAAATGGGCGTAGTTTGATTATCAAAAATGCCCATCGCAACAATTTAAGAAATATCGATGTAGAAATTCCATTAGGTAAACTTGTCTCGATCACAGGTGTGTCTGGTTCTGGCAAATCTACACTGATTAACGAATTACTATATCCATCTCTGCAACACCATTTAACTAAGAAAGTTCCCTTACCCAAACATTTGGATAAAATTCAGGGATTAAATGCGATTGATAAAGCGATCGTTATCGATCAATCCCCAATTGGACGCACACCACGTTCCAACCCTGCAACTTACACAGGAATTTTCGATGCCATTCGGGATGTATTTTCCCAAACAGTAGAAGCCAAAGCTAGGGGTTACAAACCTGGACAATTTTCTTTCAACGTTAAAGGCGGACGTTGCGAAGCTTGTAGCGGACAGGGTGTGAATGTTATTGAAATGAACTTTCTCCCCGATGTTTACGTGCAATGTGAAATTTGTAAAGGTGCAAGATACAACCGCGAAACTTTGCAGGTCAAGTATAAAGATAAGTCAATTTCTGATGTTTTGAGAATGACAGTCGAGGAAAGTTTAGACTTTTTCCAGAATATTCCCAAAGCGATCGCGCGTTTGCAAACTTTATTTGATGTCGGGTTGGGTTATGTCCAACTAGGACAACCTGCGACTACCTTATCTGGTGGGGAAGCGCAACGGGTAAAACTGGCAACAGAACTATCTCGACGCGCCACAGGTAAGACACTTTATTTAATCGATGAACCGACAACAGGGTTATCTTTTTACGATGTTCACAAATTGTTAGATGTGTTACAACGATTGGTAGATAAAGGTAATTCAATTTTAGTAATTGAACACAACTTAGATATAATTCGTTGTTCTGACTGGGTGATAGATTTGGGGCCAGAAGGTGGCGACAAAGGGGGAGAATTGATTGCTGTGGGAACACCGGAGGAAGTTGCAAAAAATCCCAGGTCTTATACTGGGCAATATTTACAGCAGGTATTAAAACAATATCCGGCGATGAGAAAGTAGAGTTTTGTCTCAAATAAAGTAAAAGCCTTTACAGACAGTTGGTGGGGTGGACTATATCACTAAGCCTTTTCAACTAGAAGAGGTTTTAGCACGAATTGAAAATCACTTGACCATTTGGAAACTGCAACGACAACTCCAAGCTCAAAATGAGCAGTTGTAGCAGGAAATTCACGATCACGCCAAATCAGAAAAGAACTTTGCTAAAGTTTTTCGCTCTAGTCCCAACCCAATTTGCGATCACCACAGTTTCCGAAGCTCATTTTATTGATGTCAATACCAGCTTCTTAAAGATGAGTGGCTACCGATCGCCCCTGCCAATATCCTCGAGCAACCAGGCACGCAACATTGGATCTAAAA
>NZ_JAVRBM010000161.1:0-6036 GCF_034531255.1 Nostoc sp. ChiQUE01b
CTCTCTAGTTAACTTTTCGTTACATACTTGAGATTTTTCCCGCCCACTTACTTAAATATAGACGAAATAAATAAACTAAAAAGGTTAAAGAAAACGGGTAAAGCTGCTTATTTTAAAGAACTTGTACAAAATTTCCCGTGCTTGTGTTGCTTTGATGGCAAATGATGTCTTATCGGAATAAGCCGCTCTTTAAGCGCTATCGTGCCATAAAACTATATAGTCATTTTCAGTTTATCTTTTGAGAGTGGTGGTAGCGTCTCTTCATGAAAGGCATCGCTTGAGGAATGTGCTGAGGATGTAGCATCAAGGTAATTATTATCCTACCTTCCGCACCCCTAACTGTCACAAAGGGAAATTACGGAGAAAAAAAATTAAGTGGGAATCAAAACAGACATTATTAGTCAAAAAAGAGATTTGAGCAACCATGAATCAGAAAAAATGGCATTAAAATAAGAGTGTCAATAAGAAGCAATAAGAACTGACAGCAGAGAGATGAGTCGGAGATAAATAAATGAAGATGTTCAAGACTTAAATCATAAATTAAAGTAATTAATAGAAGTGACAAACTAAAATTATTGACATAGTAAATTAGAGCTATGAATCAAATAGATTAGCTCCAAATTCTATTGAGATTAAATTAATAAAGAGAATAATTAGGTGAATACTTGATAGTAAACTAGACAATGATCTGGGAAAAGATTCAGAATAAATTCTCTTTCTTTAGTCCAATTTGAGATGTGCTTTTCCTGGTTCAGTGTAACTAAATGAATAGACTGAAAGCATTGAAATATCCAGCGTAAAGTGGGGTGGTTAGTCAGTTTACCCAATTGATTTTTAATTGTTGATTTAGACTCTTGAAGAGCGGCTCTTATTTGCCTTTGAGCCAATGTATAAACCAGCAGACATAAACCCATAATCATTCCTAAAGACTCAATCCTCTCTGGACTTTTGAGGAAAATACTGTCTGCGAAAAATAATGGGTCTTTGAGAAAAGCAAACCCTCGTTCACATGACTGTTGAGCTTTATATTCACTCAATATTGAGTCGTCACTCAGTTCACTTGGTTCTAAAACATTAGTAGCAATGATAAAACGTCCTGCACTCAGAACTTCTGTGTTGATTTTACTTTCACTTCTAGAAACTGTAGCTGATATTTTGTAAGATGTTCCTGTTGGATTATCTTTTTTGTTAGATGTGATTTCAGTAATTTTACTTTCCTGAATTTGGTGATATTTAAATTGTTTTGATAGTTTTGATAATGCTTTCACAGCATCAGCCTCACAAGCAAATTTGTCCTGTGATAATTTTTTCAATTCCTGAACAGCTTTTGATTCTGCCTTGGTAATTCTCTGTGAAAGCTTACGCAGGTCGGATTCTCTTCTATCTTGGCTTTGTACTACTAACCATCTTTGTTCTATTCCTGCATAATTTCCTGTCTTTGAAGCAGATTTATATCCTTGTATTTGACTATCAAGAAATTCTGATTCTGGTAATGTTGATATTAATGATTGTGCTGATTTTATACTTAATGGTACTCGGCATAACCAGCGTAATTCTGACATTAATTTCAGATTTGGTTCTGTATATAAAGCACAGTCTGCAACTATAAGACTGTTCACTTCTATTTGTTTTTGATATTCAACTGCTATTTCACCAAAGCATGATGAATCGGCTTGATTTCCTGATGCTAGTTTCAAGAATATTGGTATGTCTCCATCTCCTGAACAGATTAGTTCTATGATAAATTGTTTTAAGTCCGGGCGATGGTCACGTGAATAACCATAAGTTATGGTAATTTCTTTTGGTGATTTTACTACTAATTCTTCTAATTCTTGGGAATTAACTGCTTCTTTACTCTCAAATATTACTTCTGGTAAACTGGTATTGTATTGTCCATGTACGTGCATTGATGATGAATCTAAGTGCGATGATGACAGTGATACACCAAATTTTTTAGCCGCTTTTAAGGCGATAATAAAAAATATAGTATCCAGTCCTTTAATAAATAGTTTATCCATCACTCTGCCCAGTTTATCATCGTTGAGATATTCTGGTTTTACTCCTGTTCCCACTAAATGTTCACAAGCAATTGTTTCAAAATATTTAGGAAACATATACAAAGGTTTGGATACAAATCCTAACCCGTTTAATATCATTGCTTTCACTACATGACCAGCGCTTACTTTTTCTCCTTTTTCTTCAACTATTAATGAGAGTGATTATTTCTACTAATCCTATGGCATCTATTATTCCTGCTACTATTCCTAGATGGTCTATGTTTTGAATTTCCATTTCTTGGGGTTTCAATTTCACAACAGGTTTCTCCACAACTTCTGTTGTTATTAAATCATTTCTCTTTCTTCACCAAATTTCACCTTCTCATCCAGTTCCCAGCTTAATGCTAATCTTTATTATTAACTCTGCTTCCTTTTTTATGTTTTCTAGTTATTATGTACTACTCTGTCTGCTTTTTGCTGATCTGTGACAGTTAGGGTGCGGAAGGTGGGTTATTATGATGAATTACGCGATTAAATGAGTGCGGACAGTTACGGTTTACCTCGATGAAAGCCAGATATGAGTAATACAGAGCGCCGTTGTTGCGTGAATCGGCCAAACGGTGAAGACCAAAACCTAGTATAAAGTTCGCAATTGGAACCCTTTGAGATTCTGTTCTGTGGAGAGCAACTTGCTCATCTTATGGTTTCAAACATCTTTTAAGGGCTATGAAGTTAATACAGCAAGCACTTTAGCTCTCTTGTCGCCCCCTGAAGTCAAAGCAGCTTGAAAGTTCCAAATTTCAAATCAAATCGGGTTAGTGTTAGTGATTGGAGAACTTTTCACCCAGACATTATGGTTGTGATAAAAATCACCACGCTGTTCTAATGTAAAGCCACCCAGCAATAATCCCAACCATACTTCTACCATCGGCATTTCCAACGCACATTGCAGTTTAACTAAAGAAACCTCATCATTGACATTTATCAGATGGTTAGCGATCGCTCTCTGCCATTTTTCCACATCCTCATCTGATGCCAAATTGCGAACATCTTCTAAAGTTGTTACCTCATCGAGCATTGCCAAAACATTCGCTTTTTCAACAGGTGCTACTACAGAATCACCCTCCTGGTTAGGAGATGAAAATTGGTGTGGGCCATGTGGTTTAAAGGTTTGTGGTGTTTGCGGTTCAATCAAATCATCTAAATCTAGGTGCATTGTTGTCCGCACTAGACCAGCAAAGAGATCGGTGCTAACAACAGGCCCCAAAAGACTATTGTGATCGCGGGTATCTTGCAACAGCACTTCGGCACGAGACTTGAGAATATCTGCAATTTGACTGAAGGCAAGCGCTGCGGTTAATAACTGTGCCTCCAAGGGTAATTTTTCTAGCTCGGCATCTAAACATTCCCACATCGGTGCTAGTGTTGATGTCGCTGGAGATTCGGACAACTCATCTAATACATCCCAAATTGTTAATTGGCGGTATGTGGTCATCTCTAAGATTCTGGATGCAAGGGACAAGGACGCACTGGGCAGTAGCTTGAGGTAATCTCAAACATATCTTTGTATTGATATAGTGAAACACCGTATTGAGATGCAAATGCCTGCAACACCTGATCTGTATAAGCGCGGATCTTACCAGCCGTTAGCCCAAAACAGTGAATTGGCTCTAAGCGGCAAACAGGTTTTTGCCCCAGCCAGAGTTCTGCGCCCAAGGCGTGCAATGGTTTATCCCCTGATTCTTTGTACAAATACAGTACTGCAAAATATGTTGCTGGGGGTTCGACTGCGATCACATCAATTTCTGTCCCATTGTTCTGATTCTGGGTTCGGTGGCGATAAAACGAACGGCGATTGTGACAGACTTTGGGATTCCAACATCCATCCCCTGCTGTTCCATGTAAAACTTTAGCTTGAGTTGTTGGTAACTTGGCGCATAACTGACACTTGGGATCGAGTGGCTTTGGCATAGTCTACTTCACTTCGTCCTCTCCAATCGCGCGATAGTAAGCTGCGATCGCAGCTTGTTGTTCGCCACGAAGTGTATACCGCCGAAAAGCTTTGTCACTATGATGCCCAGTCAGTTTGCGGGCATGAGTCGGGTCAAGACCTAGTAATATTAGATCCGTAGCGTAGGTATGTCGAAAAGAGTGAGGATGCAAATCTTCGATAAGAGCTAGTTCACCGATTTTTTCGACAGCAAAGTAAATACCGTAATAACTTAAGCGTTCACCTTTGTATGAAGCATGGTATGAAATCATCAAAGGGCTAAGACTGTTTAATACTTCACCCAGTTGTTGGCGCGATCGCAAATACTCTGCCAAAACTTCTCTGCTCTGTTTTTTTAGTGGAACTAAGCGTGGTTCATTGGTTTTGGTGTCTGGTAAAAATAGCAGCTTGCCATCAAACGACCCAACATTTAACTCCACAATTTCTCCAGCCCGTAGCCCATGACTGAGAATGTGAACCAGTGCTGTATCCCGTTGCTTTGTTTCTCCGAGCAATTCCAAAGCTAACCAAACCCGTTCCATTTCTTCAGGGGTCAAACTTTGGGCTGGTGGCAGTGGCACTTTTTCCAGTTTAATCCCCAGCGTGGGATTAGTAGCAATTATGTCAGGATACGTATAGCACATCCATTTGAAAAAGCTTTTAAGTGCGGCGACTCCTGCATTAATGCTGCTTTTGGAAAGCGGTTTCCCGGCATCAGTCCGTATTTCATCTCGTAGGTATTCTTTATATAGCGCAAGGTGACGTGGACGCAGTTCATGATAATGTAGTTCACTCCAAACCAAAAACCTTTTAAGTTCGCGCTCATAAAGCTTGCGGCTATTGAGTGCAAGGTTGTTGCTGCGTAAAAACTCTAGCACCTTTACCCACCGGATATCGGTTGGTGGTCTTCTAGTTTCTCCTGGCTGTGTGAAATGTAGAGCTTCACGATCAAGGGGAATGAGTTTGATCTCAGGTAAAGAATCTGCGTTATAGTTCATTCTCTTCTTCAAAAGCCTTCAGAAGTCGGAGGTCGGAGGTCGGAAGTCGGAAGTCGGAAGTAGAAAATAGTAATGAGAAACTGGCTTTTGAGTTAAATAACTAAGGTTTCAGTTGCGCTCTGTGGCATCCAACTTTAAAAATTTATTCTCATTTAATCTATTCTTAATTTTGCGTGTAGAGGCAACGAGTATCTTGACTATTTCATCAGCTTCTCTAAGTAATGGGTCAAATTTAGATTTATCAACAACTTCAGATTCAATTAAAATTTCCAACCAATATTCAGTTTCACGTGCCTCCTTCAAAGCGATTTCCATTTTATGTAAAAAATCTTTATCAGACTGAGCCGAACGAGACTCATGTACGTTAGCACCAATGCTCGTACCAGAACGTAACAGTTGCTTTGATAATGTGCGGCAAACGCCTGCTTTTTCGTCAAGAAAGCTACAAGCCTTAATTATTCTGATCGCAAACGCTTTAGTCCTGTCAGTAATACTAATGTCTTTATCCATACTTCTACCCGCTTAAAGAAGTCGAAAGTCGGAAGTCGGAAGTACAGTTTTGTAATGGGGAGAAGAGCGCAAAGTCTAGCCCCTGCGCTCCTGTTGCTCTGCGTCGGAAAGCATGTGCCGTAGAGCGGGGGAACCCCGCAAACGGACTGCCTCAACTTTGTAAAACAGACCCCATCACAAAACTTACAGCTTTGGGAAGCCACTTCCTTAAACCCACAGAATGTTGTTTATCTTTCTTTATTCTTACTTCCGACTTCCGACTTCCGACCTCCGACTTCAGTCATCATACCCGATCGCGGATACAAAATAAGAAACCCTTATCTTTTATCCGATATTAAATACGATTAAAAATACCCTCTCCCCAGCAGGCAGGGGAGCAGAGGGGCAGAGGAGAAAGAATGCTAACGTTTCATTAACCAAGGTGTTGGGTTGGCAATCATATTTACTAGTCCACCTAAAATTTGGTTGTAGGTTCCATATAGTTCTCTACCGCGGATTTCTCACAAAATCTGAAAAAATGGGATCAAAAACTGCGACAATG
>NZ_JAVRBM010000162.1:0-610 GCF_034531255.1 Nostoc sp. ChiQUE01b
TTTTGCTTGCGGAAAACACCAAAATGAGAAAGCAAACTGGGGTTTGAATAAGTAAAAGCTGATTTTGCTTGCGGAAAACACCAAAATGAGAAAGCAAACTGGGGTTTGAGAAAGTAAAAGTTGCTTTTGCTTACTCATTTCAGTAGATCGCGTATTCATTTCTAAAGATTGTGTAAACAAACCGCAGTTTGCTCTCTCAATTCACCTGTTGACTAAGTACACATCATCGTAAAAGAAGTGGGAATTTTATTTTTTGTATGTTAAGGAGCCACTACTGTAGACGAGAGAAGGGCGATCGCATCAGTTCTGTTAAGCTAGGCTCAAGTTATTAAGGCTTTGTTGTGTGAGAATTAATCTAAGCATTTTGGGAGTTGCAAAGATGGCTTGGGTAGCTGGCGATGCTAAACCCGTACCGTAGGTGTGGTTCAAATACGTGAAAACTGCTGTAAGTGACGAAATTGAAAATTGGCGCGATCGCCTCTGGTAAAATCCGAGCAATGTCTGACAACAAGACGCTGCACCTCTACCAGTTTTAACCTGATTCCAAAATGCTAGACTTCTGGTTCCACACCAAGCGATCGCAATTGAGCAATCAGAATCTCATTTCGTT
>NZ_JAVRBM010000162.1:710-6019 GCF_034531255.1 Nostoc sp. ChiQUE01b
GGCGTTCTTGTTCAGCGCGTTGGCGTTCTTGTTCAGCGCGTTGGCGTTCTTGTTCAGCGCGTTGGCGTTCTTGTTCGGCTCTTTCATCGCCAGTTAATAACAAATTACCTTGCAAATCCCACCAACGTAACCAGGGCAATTCCACGCTTTGATAAACTCCAAGCCTTATGCCTAACTCGACTCTTAAAGGAGGTATAGGATAATGTCCTCGTTCATTTGCTGCTAATAACTGGTATTGTCCACCAATGAATTCATACACTTCTATACTGGCTTTATTCACTTCATAAATGCCATAAAACGGAGGACGAATTACTTGCTCATAAATCCAAAATTTGCCCTTCCAAGGGGTTGTATCCCGTTCCTCACTCCCATCACCAGAGACGAATTCTAAAACAATTAAAGGAGCGATGTGTTCTCGCCAAAATACATAAGAACGGCGCGTCAATCCATCGAGTAAGGGTGGGACATTTCCTACATAAAACCAATCCGGTGCTGCGGCTCCTTTCTCTCGAGGATCTGTCAACCGCCAGTAAATACCTAAGTCCTGACCTATACAATATTGACCTTCTGGATGTAATTGCTGAAGAATGGGTGTAATTGAGTCAGTTAGTAAGATACTTTGGGGATGCTCTTGCCAATTTTTCACGAATGTGCCGTCAGAGTCTGGTAGCTGCGTGTGGTCAGGAAATGGAGTGAGATCGGTATCGAGGTTGGTTGCAGAGTTCATAAAGTTACCTTTGCACTAGCTAAAGGTTGTTTTTAGTTTAGCAATAGAGAGAGAAAAGAGCGATCGCGAAGCGTCTTTGTTTGCGCAGCGTCCCGAAGGGAAGGAGAATCGCCATTAACAATTTGCAAGGCAATTTCCAAGGAACCAATTACCTCAGCTAATGCTTCGGTTGTAGTATCGCGTGGGTCATTTATCCTTATCATATTCAGCGTGAGTTAAGCGATCGCCCAAAAGAGAGCCAACATAATATTTATCGATTGGTTCACCACCTAACCAGACCGCCCGAATCAATAAACGATTGCCCGAATTTAATAAACGATTGCCCGAATTCAATAACGCGCTTCTCGCTTGATTGCAATATAGAACTCCTATTTAATTTTTGCGAGGCTCGGTGCGCCTTTATGTTGCTTCGCTCATGAAGATTCCCTGCGATCGCCCTGATTCTTTCACTTGTTGCATGTTTTGGGCTATGCAAATGTAGGTGATTGGAGTCCACTACTACCAACAGATAATCCCAATGAAGTCATGAGTATTTTAACCCGTCAGATTTTGACGCAATAATTCATACTGGGGTGCCCTTTGCACCCCTACATAAACGTTGAAATTCCGCCTAAAATTATCGCCACCGAAAAAATGGGCAAAAATAGAATCATCACTCTACGATGAGGTGGATTATGGGTAAAAGCATTAAAAAACCGATGACGCAATTGTTGAGAGTTGTTTCTTTAAATCTTCTGACAAAGATTCCAAAAACATCATGTCATTGGTGATGTCTGAAACCTCATCATCATTCAAATTTTCTGTCTCTAATTGCTTTTGATAAGCTTCAATTCGATATTCCAGCGCCTCAACAATAAATCGAATTGCTTTAGGAGAAAAATTCACGTTCAACAACTCCCTTAATTGACTTTGTAAAATGCCTCACCAACTAACCGCAATGCACTTTTATAATCTTCTATTCCCATAGTGTAGCTTGGTTCCCATAACCAGTGATTGCCGTAATCATTCACCAAGCGGAGTTCGTTGGGAATATCAGTTCCTCTATCCAACTTCCACCAATTTTTTCCAACTCCCTGAACTGCAAACGTCGAAATTCCGCCTGAGCCTGCAACAACCCAAATATCACCATCTTCTTCGTAGGTTTCAACGTCTTGCGAACGAATATTATCTATTCTGGAAGAAATCGCATTTCCCATACGGTACAAATCAACGGGGGTTTTTCTCATGCCAATCAGCCAAAGACCTACACTTCTGGTTCAACGCCAAGCGATGTCTGACGACATATTTCTCTAAAACTCAAGCGATCGCTATTTAAATATTTTCCACCCATAAAATATTACTGATGTAAGCACTGGTTCTCAGTGCGTTGTAAAATTTTTCGTCTGCTATTACCATTTGGCATTGTTAAGTAATAGCAAGGGCTAAGTATAAACTGTCATACACTGCACGATCTGTCTGAAAGGCAATATCTAAAGCAAGTGGCATTAAAGGTTGAGATCAGTACACCTCTACAGGAACTGCATTTAAATCTGTTAATGTTTGTCTTGCATTTTCAGCAGTGTCTTCACCGCGATGTACTCGTTTCCACAAGACATTTCCTACTTCTGGGAAGAAAAAATCTGGAACTAAGAAAGTATGATTACTTGCTACTAAACGCCTAGCTGCATCAGAGTAGACTTCAGGGATGAACCACTTTATCGCAATGCTAGCATCTAAAACATACTGACTCACCGTTCTCTGTCCTCGCGGATGAGTTCAGTACTATCACTGAAAATTTTTCCTGTATATCTAATTTGAGCGCGTGCTACAGCTTCTCTGGCTTTTTCCATATCGCCGCCAGTGTGATAGTGTGTCGCTTTTTCAGCCGCTTGTTGTAGGATCTGCTTTAGTTCCTCTTGCAAAGACCTACCGTGTTGTTTGGCAAGAGTTTCTAGCTTTTCTAGAATAATGGGATCTAAATTTTCAACTAAGATTTGAGCCATAATTCCATGATTATTTTTTCGCTGCTTTTATTCGAGATTTGAAATTAGTTTAGCAAGTTAAGCTAGAACAACCTTTTTGAAATTACTTGAATCCAATGAATTTAGTAATTTTTGAAGTGTTTTTCCATAACAAAATTTATCAGCTTTTGCCCTCTACGCTCTACTTCTTGTTTTTTGATAACAATAAATCCCTGACTCTCAAAAAAAGGTTTAGCTGTAATACTGGCTTCGGTAAATAACTTTTCTACCTCTAAATAGTTTGCTTTTAATTCAATCTGTTCTAAGATTTTCTTACCAACACCTTTCCTTTGAAAATCTTTATGACAATAGAAACGATCAATATGACCATTAGCCTCTAATTCTCCAAAACCAATAATTTTGTCTTTTTCTTCTGCTACATAAGTAAACTTACTTCCTAAACTTTTAATCCAAATTTCAATATCCATGTTTGCTGGTGCCCAAGCATCTACTTGTTCTTCTGTATAATCGTGAATATTCACTTCATGAATAGTGTCATAGAACAATTTCATAATTTCTTCGGTATCAGCTATTTCGTATATTCTTAATTTCATAAAGAAGGTAATTAATCACAAATCACTTTACTATAAATATTAGCCAATAAAGAAAAAGATACGGAAAATCAAACCGCAGAGAAGCCAGTGCGCCCTTGCGGTTCTCCGACTTGTACCCCTTTCCTACGGAACGCTCCGTGAACGGGGAAGCAAGCTACGCGTAGCGTCTCCGACAGGAGAAGCAACTGGCGCGACGCAGAGGGCACGGAGAAATAAGAGTTTCAGAGAGTTCTTGCGTAAGTCCTATATCAGCTATGCTTCTGATTGATCATCAAGTTGGTACTATATAGTACAAATATACTAATTAACTGCTAAAATGCTTTAAAAGTCAGCTAGCCTTGCTTGAGGTAGTATGAAAAAAATCCAAGACACGGACAAAAAGCCCATTTTGCTGTTCCAGCCTACATTTGTAACTACTGCTATAGTCCCACTGCAACCCCAAGAAAAAAAAATTATTAGTGAACGGGAGCGTTTTATAATACAAGTCGAACGCATCAATCAGATGGCCCAAGAGTTAGAAGCAGCGATCTTAGAGTTGAAAGCGATCGCTAACAAACTGAATACTCAAAAACGTTACTCAGTCTTGATAAAGGAGATATGCAAAAATATTTGTCAGTATTTCGCAGTTAGCATCCCTTGGGTGAAACGAAAGTCTGACCAATCATTTATTTTGACAACGCGAAAAGTTGATTTATTCCGAGCCGAAAGGGAAGCTGCACTGCTAGCAGAGCAACTTCGTCAGCAAACCAAAAAAAGATTAGCATCGCAGCGACACAGAAAAAACAAGAATGGGGCTGAAGCTGACACAAAACGCTTGTTCAAAAAGGTATTAGTCAACAAATCTTAAAATTATCAACATTCAACGGCATTTCACCCTTGAGGTTGTAACAGTTATGCTGATTGAAGTGGCAGAAGGAACTTATTTGTCAAAATTGCTAGATACCACACTGCCATTATTTCTTTGCAACCATAGTTGGTGACAAAGAAACAAAGCCGCCCTAATATTTGCACTTCCGTAAAACCAGAGTGTAACATCAGGGACAATCAATCAGCGCCCAGAAGAGGTAAAAAGAAGGTGTTAAAGACACTTTTAGTGATTGCCGTTGGTTTTTTACCGTCCCTGTTTTCCCTGTGGATGATCCGTAAAACCCAGCGATCGCGCCTACGACTCAGACAAGCAGCCATGAATTTTCCAGTGGTACAGGGACGGCAAAACCTTAGACCTGTGGAAGGCGATCGCTATTATTTAGAAGGGGTGGGTTATCTAATTGGCGATATCAGCTGCAAGTTTAATGCTCGGTCTGGCTACATCCGCTGTGCTATCAATCCCCAAGGCCCATGTAACGGTTGCCGTCACTACGAACCTAAGGAATTAGCTGGTAGTGAAAAAAGGTCTTAATAAGTTTTACCTGCCTAATACTCAAACAATCTCAAATTACTAAAGAAGGGGAAGGGGATAATTGGGGAGAGAGCAATTTATCAAAGCGTCGGTTAACCGATGCCCTAAACTAAGTACAGCATTTCATAAATCTGTGACGAATTGAGCAACCTACTAGTAAGCCTTTGCAAGATTTAATAACGCTACAAACTTGTGAAATCCTGTACTAAGCCTACCCTTCACCTAAGAGAAAAACCGCTGTAACTATGGGCCAGTATTAACAAAAAGTGCTTTATTGGTTCCAAGACCGGCACAGATAACCTGACTTGTGCCTAAGGAAGCACAACTAGGATTTGAGGTGGCTACACCTCCCAAACCCTGATACCCACTCCAGGAACTGCCATTAAACCGATTAACATAAAGTGCACTATCGGTTCCTAATACGCCACAAATAACCTGGCTTGTGCCTAAGGAAGCACAACTAGGATTTGAGGTGGCTACACCTCCCAAACCCTGATACCCACTCCAGGAACTGCCATTAAACCGATTAACATAAAGTGCACTATCGGTTCCTAATACGCCACAGATAACCTGACTTGTGCCTAAGGAAGCACAACTAGGATTTGAGGTGGCTACACCTCCCAAACCCT
>NZ_JAVRBM010000163.1:0-5676 GCF_034531255.1 Nostoc sp. ChiQUE01b
ACTGTATCGTAAACTACCATTTTTTAGCGATCGCAAAACTTTTCGGTCTACTGAAAGTAGAGAGGGCGTTTTTTGAGGCTGGCAAGGCGCTGGCGGAATTACACGATCGCAGACTGTATCGATCCACGCACAAAACATTTGAAGAATATTGCCGCGCTCGGTTTGGTCATAGTCGCCGCCAGTCTTATCTTTTAATGGATGCGGCTGTTGTTTTCGATAATTTGATGGAAAAATGTGATCAATTTGATCACATTTTGCCGACAACAGAGGGACAAGTCAGACCGATGACAAAGCTTGAACCCCAAGAACAGCAGGAAGTGTGGGTAAAAGCAGTGGAGCAGGCAGGGGGCAAAGTGCCATCAGCTAGAATCGTTAAAAACGTAGTGCAGCAAATAATGGAACGTACCCAAGTGCCCAACACTTACCAGCTAGGCGAAGTATGCCAAATCCTTGCAAAGGACAACCCCGAATTGAGAGGTAAAGGTGGCTGCTGGGGCATCGTAAACCATGTAGGGGAATTCAGTTGCACAGTCAAAACCTGGGATGGGGAATATACGGTTGGGTTGCAGTACCTGAAGTCGTACAACTACTTGCCTGCCGAGTGTGAGCAGATGCTGGTGATTTGCGATCGCATAAAAAGGGTGTATTCGGGTGCATTGGAGGAATCGGTACAGAAGTTTCTGGAGATGTTGGGAAAGGTGAACCGCGCTTATTTAACGGACTTGGAAGAGAAAGTGTTGAATGTTCTGGAGTTGGAAATTAAAGTTTGCGGTAAATCCCGATAAATTTCTATAGGATTAGCGATTGACTGTAGGTGAACGCTCTGTTCCTAAAAGAAGTTAAAATGAACAAACTGCCCTCAAAAGCCCTCTTTATTTCTTATCTGAAAACAGACTGGATACTTTTATGACCCCAGCAGCGATCGCAGTTAAGATTATGGGAGTTCTCTGCAATGGCTTCATGTTGCGACATCTGTTGTTGCAATATAAGAAACCACAATCTTAACGGCACTGAACATTCATTAGTGATTGTTTTTTCAAGTTATCTAAACAGAGTTCAATACTGGTTCTCCCTCAAATTAGAGCGATGTGGTTGCTGTTATTAAGCGAGTATATATAGTTAATCATCCCAAATATTGCCAAGATATGGCAATTATGATATTGGGTATTTAAAATATCATAATTGCATCAGCATTAAAATTTAAGGTTCATTGCTTTTTTAATAAATTAAGTATGAGTTCAATCACCGAAACAATTACGATTAATGTGGAAGCCGATGAGAATGAACAGTATATTTGTATACTGTCGTCATCTATTGACGAGTTAAGAGATGAAAATCATTACTGTGGGCAAACTAGAGAACACGCTATAGCCATTGCATTAGAGCAGTTAGCCAGTAAATATCGTCAGATTGCCGAAGAGGGCCAAAATAAAGATTGGCTTGCAGTAGAGCGTTCTGAGTCTGGAGAAGCAATACAAAAGCATTATCACGTGATTTTACATTATGAATGCCTTGGGAGAGCAGAGTCTAAATTTGAAGCTATGCAGGACACGTTAATGGGAAATACAGTAGTCGAAAATACCAAAGTTACTTTGATTGAGATTGATGCAAACTTACCAGTCTAGCCCTTAACTTAATGAGCTGCTAAATAATTCCAATGAATCGGCAAGTAGGAGAAAACAGTAATGCAAAGTATCAAATTGCGTTCTCACGTAGGGTCTGATGGGATCTTACATTTAGAAATCCCTGTGGGGATAACGGACAAAGAAATAGAAGTGACAGTAACCTATCAACAGCTAGAACCATCAGCACGCCCAAAAACACCAGAAGAATTGGGATGGCCAGCAGGATTTTTTGAACAAACTTACGGCAGTTGTCAAGACGATCCAATTGTGATTGATTTTGAAGGTGATTTTGAGACAAGGGAAGAAATTGTGTGAGGTATTTATTAGATACCAATGTTTGTGCTCGTTATCTCAATGGTAGGTCACTCTTGATTCGAGAACGCTTACGGTCAACAGATGTAAAAGATATTGCTGTGTGTTCAGTGGTCAAGGCAGAGTTGTTTTATGGCGCAATGAGAAGCAATGACCCGAACAGAACGTTCTTCAGACAGCAAGAGTTTCTCAAGTTGTTTGTTTCTCTACCATTTGATGATTCTACAGCACTTGTTTACGGGAGAATTCGTGCAGAATTATTAGCGAGTGGAACGCCGATTGGCCCGAACGATTTTCTTTTAGCCGCGATCGCCTTGACACATAACTTAACATTAGTCACGCACAACACAAGAGAATTTAGTCGTGTCAGTGGATTGGCGATTGAAGATTGGGAACAGGGGCAGTGAAATCTTTTGTCTGTTCAAAATCTTGAACACAATCTCGAATTGAGGGACAAAGGCGGTTGTTGGGCGATTGTCAGTCATGTTGGGGAATTCAGTTGTAGAGTCAAAACCTGGGATGGAGAACTTTTAGAAATCAAACGGTTAATGATATATTAGTACAAAAGAACTACTAAGATGCTTTGCAGTAGTTTCAAACTGCGATAGTCATTAAAAATTCGCACTTTTTAAGTGAGGAATCCCATGACAGATTGTAATTCCGTGCTTTCAAGTTATGAACAGTTAGTGCAAAATCATGCCAGTCAATTCGACCCAGAGATTGCAGATTTGCAACAACTAGTAGAAGCAAGAATGCAAGAACTTCGTGGTTTAGAACAGACACTGGTAGAAGCACAGACAATAGAACTCAAACGCATCACCGATGCTCTAGCAAAAGATGCTCGTTGCTTGTTGGTAACACCAGGATTAAGAACATTTGTGCAAGAGTTCAAACAGACTCGAAGTAATAATTGGTACACGCGCAAATCCGATTCTAGCGTTGCAGAAGATCCAACTACTTGGTTATTGGTGACGCTCTCTCTACCGATAGGTTTAAGCAACTACCAGACTCATGAAGACCTTAATGGTTACGATGACGAACGTAATTTTATTGGGTACAGCTATAATCTGTCTTTAAAATTAGGTTCAGTTGAGCATTTGATTAATGAAATACCAATAAAACGCATATATAACGTCAACGAGTGTAGTGAAACTTCTATAAAAGGACAAATTGAGGACTACATTTGTGGTGATGTGAAATATTTACTCAGAGATATGGAATATCAAGACGAACAAAAACAGCAGTTAGCGACTGAAATCAGCATATTAATAGGGTATTCTACAAAAATCTTTGCCTTGAAGCCTAGAACTGCAATCTTTGAATATACATCAACGCCGGGGGAGTGATGGAGTTGTATATTAGTTTATCTGCTTACGGGGGAGTATCAACCCGCGAAGCATTAACGGTGTTTTGCCAAGCAGGAATTCGGCATGTTGAACTAGCAATCGGGCCTCGACCTGATGCTGATGCCGCGCAAGCGATTGAGGAATATAGGCAACAAGGGATGGTCTATCGAGCTCACCATGCTTTTGTTTGGAGCGAGCGCCACTATCCTTTCAACCTAGCCCAACCTCAAGATTGGGATTATTTCGAGCGACTGGCAGACTACTTAGCAAATATGGGTATAACAACTTATTCTGTGCATGGGGGAAATTTTTCAAACAGCACAGAGCGTACCCAAACCTATCTAATTTGCTGCATCTGATTACTGGTATGGAATACAGCGATGAAAACCTTTTTCTGCAAGGGATTCGACATGTTCAGATGGAGCCAGTATGGGGAGGACTTGAAGACACTGCTGCCCATCTTCGGGGTATATGTGCTTTAGGTCTGGTGAGAATGAACTACTCAGATGTAATGAACGAATTAGCCGATCTACTAACTGACCCTAAACCAGAAGCAAGAGTTGCTGCTGCAAAAGCGATCGCCTACACAGGAAATCCTCAAGGTGTACCTTTACTTCGTTTGAAAACCCGTATAGGCGATCAAGCACCACAGGTGATTTCGGAGTGCTTCAGTGCTTTGTTACAACTAGCTCCAACTGATTCACTTGCAATAGTTGCTGGTTTTCTTTTTGACCCAAAGGAGCAAATCTGTGAGTTAGCAGCATTGACATTGGGTGAATCACGATTAGAGGAAGCATTTGATCTTCTCAGAAATTGCTGGGAGCAAACAAGGAACGTAGAACTTCGCCGCACATTATTACTAGCAATTGGGATGCTGCGACAAGATAAAGCAATAGATTTCCTGATTTCACTAGTGGCTCAAGGAAAAGACATCGATGCAAAAGATGCGGTTGCAGCGTTAGCTATTTATCGAGAAGACCGTGAACTGTGGCAGCGAGTTGATCAAGCTAGTAAAAAAAGAGCTAATCAATAGGGACTTTAAAAGCATCAAGGATGTAGGGAACTGCGAAAGTCTTAGCTGATAGCAACTACTTATTTTAGGCGCAGTTCAAAATCTGTCTTCTACCGTGCAATATAAAACTGCCCTGGACGTAAGCCAGAGCAGTTTTTGATAGAAGTAAATTATATAGGGGACAATTAATGTTGTCCCCAGTTTATCCATAGTAAATACCGTTATATAATACTATTCACCTCAAGTTTCGTACTTTACGCAAAAAACGAATAATCTTGAAGTTGACATTACAAAGTTGAGAAGTCAGCATTAGCCAGCGTATTCATAGACGGCATCCGCTTCTCTACTGTCTACCTCTGATTTAGTTATAAAACTTCCTCAACCGGATCTAGGACAAGCAGATAGGGAGCGATCGCACCAAGCTCACTGCCTTCATGCGATCGTCCTATAGTCCTTCTCAGCAGAGGAGATGCGACGCTTTCCGGGCATCAAGAAGATAGGCGTTGGCTGTGCCATCGCTGTTATTGAGACAGCATCGGGTGAAGATAGGGGTGAAACGTCAGTGGTTAAATTGCAGATGTTATCTCACCGATAGCTCTACCACGACTTCTGAATTCTTCAACCATAAAATAAAAAACCTGGCTTTGGTAAAAACAAGGTTCTTATTTTCAGATCGGGTTTGTGTATATTGAGCTAAATTTAAGCTTTAGTCTCCCCAGCTTTTTTAGAGGCAGCAATTGCACTGACTCCAAAAAATAAACCTAATAGGGAAGTGGGTTCAGGTATGGATGTAGATGAAGAACTCACGGTAATATTGGCAGCAGAATCTTCATAGATATATGTTCCTGCCCGTCCCACTTCACCCGTCAAGCTAATTTCCGAGCTTGAAGTTCTTTTTAAGGTATATCTAGGAGCATCAAAAGCAATGCCAAAATCAATCACTAGATTCCAATTTGACCCAGAATCAAGCTCAAAATTGACATTTGGGGTTAAGTCACCGCCATTAGTGTATTTCTCCTGTTCAATTTCTAGTATTGCGTCAAGTTCGAGATTACTTGAAGCTTCACCTTGACAACATTCAGTACCGTGCCTTCGAGCGAATGGGCTTGCCTATTCGTCCCTCTAGAGAAATTTGGTATCTGTAGCCCAAGAGTAGGGTTAACATGAAATTTGACCTCGGCTAAAAACAAAGTATGCCCAAGACCTGGAACATAAAGATAGATAACTATTTTCAAGCCAACCCCAATTGCATCATCGCTACAGCCCATGTAGACAGCTTCCCGATAGACCTCCCCCTAGAACCGAACATCCGGGAACCGAACCGCAAAACGCGAATTTCTCACAAACAATAAAAAATCAATTTATATGGACTGATGTTAGA
>NZ_JAVRBM010000164.1:0-5656 GCF_034531255.1 Nostoc sp. ChiQUE01b
CTAACATCAGTCCATATAAATTGATTTTTTATTGTTTGTGAGAAATTCGCGTTAACAACTTCTGTTATTGTCAATTTACCTGCTCAAGTATACCCAGCAGTAACTGATTGGATTGAGCGTAATCAAATCCTAGAACTTACTGGGAAAAATAAGGTCAAAATATATAAGTGGTTTGTTTGTAGTGGTGGATATGACAGTGTTCAATTATTTATTCAATCTCTCGAACGCTTTGAAAACAAGATTAAACATATATTTGTACGCAATTGTGGTTTATGCGATGACTGGAAACACGTAGATGGACGTAAGAATTTGCAGGATTTAATTAAAGCTTATAAAGTAGCTGTTATCAATTTTCCCAAGTTCAGCTATCGAGAGCGGGATATCCTTGATGCCAATCAGATAAATTTTTCTGCGGCTAGAGATTATGGAGAGTTAGGTGTATTGGGTAAGCAGCGATTACACAGTTTTCTCAAAAAAGCTTCAGAGGAAATTGATCAAGCTAAAATTTGGAACCTTCCGGCAGCTTCAATCACTGCCCCGACAGAAAAAGTTGATGATGCTAATGTCAATGGCAAGGTTGCTACCAAGAAGTAATCTAATTCAGGAGTGGTGTTAGCAGTAGCGGGGCGTTTAGCCCGTGCAATTAATTTTACTTTTTTTACTCAGCACTAAGCACTATTTCAGTGACATCTCCCACCATCAAATCAAATTACCAAATGAGCGTAGGGGACGAGGACGCGAACTAACTAAAAGAAAATACAGATATGAGTAATTCTCACACTGAAGAACTCGATTTAGACGATGAATTTTTGGATTCAGTAGCTGCTAGAGGCAAAGGACTGAGCCAAATTCCTTACCCAACTTTACTAGATTTAGCCATTCGAGGTAAAGATGATTCATTTAAAGCTAGGGTTTGGGAAATAGTAGTCCAAACTGGACTTGATCCTGATGACCCAGCATTTCTGATGATGATTGCTACCGGCAGGCTACAAGTCCTATTGGAAGACAATCCCAAAGAAATGGAAGCAATGTTTGACCTGTGGCAAACGCAGCTTTATGACCATCTCCAGACATATGAAAAGGCAGCAGTAAAAGGTCAGCAAAAAGCGATCGCTCGTTTAGGGGGTTACTTAGAACATCGCCATAAAACCCCTATTGGTATCCAGGTACTGTGGCGAGGCTGGTTAAAATTGTACGACCTTTGTCAAGGCTGGCAGCTTGCAAAAGAGACTTAACAGGAAAAGTCAGTACGCGCATCAGTGCAAAACCAGATATTACCGCTCGTACCTGGGACGAGCTGCGTCAGCTTCGTCAGCTGCTGCGGCAATCTCCAGAACGGTTGTTGGGGTAAAGCTTTTACGGCATTTTTGACAATACCACCTTTGAACTAGGGTATTGTCAGACAGTTTGTAGCTACCGTTTTTGGTTGGATAAACCTAGCCCAAATCCGCCAAATCAATTTTGTTGACTTACCCAGCCGCAGTGCCACCGTCACCTGGCAGAACAAAGACAAGCACATTCTTCGGTGAAGATGCTGATTGTCTAATCGCCGCGTGGCAAGAAGCTGCTGTGCTGCTGGCTGAACGTTGTAGCAAATTCGGTTTTGGGTTACGAGTGCGATCGCGTCTCTTGACTCGAATTTACCCTTTTGAGTCGTTCCTGGGTGTCAATGGCAGGCCCGTTATTGAGTACGAAGTCCGCGAAGTGAAAAAAACCAAGCGGGAGCGCAAAGACGGAGAAACCACAGTCCGACGTTTAGCCGGCGATACCAAACGAATTAAACGCAACCGCAGCCGCGACACTTTCAAAATGCGTTTGGGTATGGGTACTGTCTTAGAACAGTCAGGAGATGGACTTGTTGAAAAAGCTAGCGGCTCATCACTGTGCCGAATTAGCCTGTGGCAGTACGTCCTAACTGGTGTAGAAACTGGAAGGCTCCCAGAAAATGAACTGACCAAGGAACTGATTGACTACCGCGACTCACTCAAAGCTAATGTCAGTGAACAAGGCGAGAAGCTGCTAGGTGGTAAGCACATCCAAGGAAAGTTGATCAGCAAGGTAGTAAACCTACTGTTCCAGGAATTGTGTAAAATAATTCCTCTGACCTGATGCTAAAATCCTTCATATAAATAAAGGGTTGTTAAACCAAAACTTTCAGTTACCCTGAAAAGGAATGCGTATATGGGAAAAGGGAGATTAGAAGCATTCAGCGATGGGGTGATTGCCATCATTATCACCATTATGGTGCTGGAAATCAAAGTGCCGCATGGATTCGATTTAGCCGCATTACGTCCACTGATCCCGGTATTTCTGAGCTATGTGCTGAGTTTTATTTATATCGGCATCTATTGGAACAATCACCATCACCTACTACAAGCAGTCCGCCACGTTAATGGCCGTATCCTTTGGGCTAATCTGCATCTGCTGTTTTGGTTGTCGCTAATCCCCTTCGTCACTGGCTGGATGGGCGAGAATCACTTTGCCGCCATGCCAGTTGCCCTTTATGGTACGGTGTTGTTGTTGAATGCGATCGCTTACTTCATTCTTACCAGCACCCTAATTTATTACCACGGCAAGGATTCGACTCTAGCGATCGCAGTCACTGGAAACTTTAAGGAAAAGATATCGGTGGTTTTCTATGCTGTGGCAATTCCACTTGCCTTTGTGAACTCATGGTTTGCCTGTATATTATACGTTCTGGTTGCAGTTATGTGGCTGATCCCTGACCGTCGCATTGAGAAGACTCTCATTTCCTAAATGAATTACAAATTACCTACAAGTGCAATACCTAAACACAAAAAATATCAGAATTGCAAAACCAGTCGCGGCGTAAAACACACTACTAATTCCGCCAAAACCAAAGGCATAGCCCATCAACAACGGCCCCAAGGTTTGTCCTAATCCAAAAAATGTCCCGTTTACCGATATAATCGTCGCCAAATATTCTCTTGGTGCTAAATCTGCTAAAAGTGTTTGGATGCTAGGAAAACCAATACCAAGTCCAATCCCAAAAATTGTACTCGGAATTAATAATAACCAGATATTGGATACAAAGGGAACTATTAACATCGCTAAAGCATAAAAAACATAAGATGCACTAATTAAACTTGTGGCGGGAAATCTTCTCGCTAATCTACCTAACTGGGAAGCTGTGATGGTAATTGCTAGGGAAACACTAGAAAGTAGCAATCCAATAATGGTGGGCGGCGCTTTGAAAGTATCGTTAATTAGCTGTGGTAAATACGTGACATAAGCGCCATAAAGGAAAACAAAGTTAGCAGCACTGGCAATAAAAAGTCCAAA
The DNA here is from genome assembly GCF_034531255.1 of Nostoc sp. ChiQUE01b. Lineage (NCBI taxonomy): Bacteria > Bacillati > Cyanobacteriota > Cyanophyceae > Nostocales > Nostocaceae > Nostoc > Nostoc sp. ChiQUE01b. Next base: position 3,304 of record NZ_JAVRBM010000164.1, read on the forward strand.
TAGCTGACGATTTTTCAGAACTTTTACGGCATTGCTCAAATACTCTTTGAGGTTGCGATCGCCTTTTGGTTCGGGATTCTTAAGTGCAAACAACACCAGAAACCCAAGAGGAATCGCTAATATGGGTAGCATAAAGGGATAATACCAGCCCATTGTTGCTAATGCGCCACCGATTATTGGATAACTTGCTGTACCAACGCTGCTGATACTGGCATTGTAACCCATTGCTGTAGTCCGTCTGTCTCCGGTGTATAAATCGCCAATTAAAGTAATACTCAGAGAAAGCAAAGAAGCAGCACCAATTCCTTGCAACAAACGTAACCACAGTAATAAATTAAAATCACGGGCAAAGGCGCAAGCAGTACCAGCTATGCCAAATATAAATAGTGAAGGAACAATAATTCTCTTTCTGCCCCATCTATCGGCAAGAATACCAATAACTGGCCCTAAAATCAGAGATGGTAATGTAAATGCTGTAATCAGTAAACCCAAATTCTTCGGATTGATATTTAAGTCTTTAGCTAATTTCGGAAAAGCCGGAGTCACGCTAGAAACTCCGATAACAGCAATCAATACAACTGCACAAATAATCTGAAAGTTTAACTCTAAATAAATAGGTTTTTGGTCTTGAAAATGGTTACGCTCTTTTGGTGAATTCATGTTATTTACTATGTATATAAAGCAAGACAATTAAGTTAATAGCAATTCTGTCTGAAGATGCACTTTATAAAATCCCCCTGCTGGCTCCTCTTAAAAAAGGGGGGTAAAATATATTGCAATCATTTAGTGCAAGCTTATAAAGAATTGGTATGAGTCTTGTAATATCATGTCCGGTTAAAGACTTATCATTAAGGGGGCAGAGCAGGGCAAACGCATCTAAATTGGAAAAAAGTCCTAAGTAGAGGTGGGTTATACTAGTACACATAAACTATATAGAAGTTGTGAACAGAGCGATCGCTAAATAATGATATTGTCATTCTCAAAGTAGATAGAATGATCGGGGCGGGGACAAAGGATTGCCCAAGCTTTCGGGGAGGTGACTAATCCTTCGTGAACCAGAGTATGACGATCGGCGATGTAACGAGCTACAGGGTTACGTTCGATCAACAATGCAACATTCAGGATAGCTTGCAGCTTGCGATTCTCCTTTGGAGAGGCTGCACCAACGCCGAAAAGCTGGTCGAAGAAGAAGATTCCTGATCGCTTAGTGGCAAAATATTCACTCAACTTTGGTGCCAAGTGCGATCGCAGATCTGGTTCATCTTTCACCTGATTGATGGCTTCAAATAAATGCTGCAAGGACATTGTCATTATGGCGAAAAGAGTACCTGATCGAGGTCTAGGCATAACCCAGTCGTACTTCTAGCATAGATGTTATGTCCAATACCGAAAAGAATTCACATCCAGGAGAAATAAAGTGACCCAAGCTCTAGATCGCCTACAAATTGGTATTATTGCAGACCCGAACTGCTTTGTTCCCGACATTATCGGTGTCTACACAGCGTTCTGTGATGCTCCAAATTGCGACATTCACTTCCTCTGGAAGCACACTAACTCTCAGAAAAATTCTGAATCCTTCGGCATGGTGCATCCCTTCCCGATACACGCCACGACCACCTTTGCTGATTGTCCCCAAAACCTCGATGTTCTGTGTGTTGGAGCCTCTACACCCAATCTCTGGTCTGATGAGGAAACATTGGCATTTCTCGCTGACCGAGGCGGTCGCGCCAAATATATCATCGGCATCTGCGCTGGTAGCCTGACGTTGGCTGCTGCGGGTCTATTGACTGGTTACCGGGCAACAACAAATTTTCAGGCAATCGAGGCACTTGCTCCCTTTGGCGCGATTCCAGTAGCAGGAGGTCATGTAGTCGTTGATCGCAACCGCTTCACAGCAGGCCCTGTGACTGGGTCGTTCGAGGCGGGACTAATGGTACTCGCAGAGCTGCGGGGTGAAGAGGCGGCGAAGGAAGCAGAACTAACAATGGAGTATGCACCTCATCCTCCGTATGGTACAGGTAGCCCAGAATTGGCAGGTCCAGAGCTGACGCAAAAACTAATGCAGCGTTATGAACCGTTCGCAAATCAATTTCGCGCAATGCTTCAAAAAGCAGCAGAACGGCTGATGATGACGAAAACCTGAACTTTTCCGGCGGTGGCTTAACGAATCCCAAATAGTATATAGCTACGCACTTAGATCAAAACCCTTCAGGAGTACTGAGTGCTGAGTAACCCCATAGATAAATCTAGGGGATTGAAATAAGGACGCATTAAATATGCGGCACTTTCCGCGACGCTCAATAGACCCGTCCTAAAACTTGCAAGCAAGTATATATAAGGCTTTGAGACCGCC
>NZ_JAVRBM010000165.1:0-5291 GCF_034531255.1 Nostoc sp. ChiQUE01b
TACGACAAATAGCCGTCAATCTTTTAACTAAGGAGAAGCGGGTCAAACGTGGAATAAAAAACAAACAGTTTCTCGCCGCAATGGATGATAACTATTTAGCAAGAGTTTTAGCGTTAGCTTAAAATAGTATATCAAAACTTGAATTAAAATTTTTAGGCAGAAGTTTCACTTGTCTGGAGGACAAGCATAATTTTATGTACCCAATTAAGGAGTATTTTTAGTATTAATAGGTAATGATTTATCTGGAGATAAGTTAATTGATATTGTGGGAAAGTTATTGATTTGTTTTATTTATAATAAAAGCACTTTGTCAGATTATCTATGACATTTTCAGATCTGTTTTAATTTTTATTAGTAAATAAGATGCGGCCGCCCTGCTGATTGAGCTAAGTTTAAAGCTTCTACAAAATATGCTTCTGATTTCTCTGGCTGCAATTTACCTAGAGTTCCAAGACTGTAAGACTTGATACGTAGATTACTTGTACTTTTAGCTGTTTGTAGTGCAGACTGACCATATTCAAGAGCTAATGAACGTAATTGCTCCTCTGGAATTTGACTTAAACTCTGAGCGAAGTTGAGCTTTGCATAAACTAATTGAGTAGCCGACAAGTCAGAAAATGCAGAAGAGTTTTTCACAACTTTGTCAACAGAAGGTTGAATTTGTTGTTGGATTTGGTTGCGAATCTCAATTAATTGTTGATTGCCTGAATTTAACTCTGCTGTCAACCACTTCTCAAAATTTATCAGCAAGCTCAAGTGATGAAGTTGAGATTTTAACTGTGTGATTGGAGAAATTGTAGATACCTGAAAGACTTGCTGATAAACTTCAAGTGAGTTCAATGCCTGTTCCTGAATTAGAACTACGATTTCATTTTTAAAATCTGGTTCTTCTACTTCATAATATTTATTTCGTGCTTGCTGATAAATAGCTTCCTCAGTATTAGCTAACGATAGCAAAATTTCGCTAGTATTAATAGAAGGCATTTGCCTTGCAATTGATAGTGTTTTCGTTAGAACGACCTTTGACTCATCTAACTTACCAATTAAACGCAAGACATCTCCTAAATTATGCCATGCAAATAGATTTACTGGCAGATGTTTTTGCTTATCAATCGCTGTTATTAGTGGTTTTGTTAAAGATTCAGTAGACTGCTGTGATGAGATGGTGCAAATTTTAGCATCTGCATCTAACTTTAAAGCTTCTACAAGTGTGTCACAAGCTAAATGATTTAAACCCAAAGCTTGTAGAGCAAGATTTTGGTTAATTAATGTTCCAATAATACCCTCTTGATAGCCAAGTTGACGATAAATTTCGGTGGCTGCTTGCCAAGACTCAAGAGCCTCTGATGCTTGCCCTTCATTGAGATATTTTTCTCCAATTTGGGTCAGCAATTGTGCCTGACTACGTTTTTTGGCTTCTTTGGTTGCAGCAACAGCCATAAAAGATGATTTGCTCACAGCCGCAAAGAACCCTAGAGCGCTTGAAAATAGATACTTAAAGCAATCTCGACGTTTAATCATTCATTATTAGGGATCGTAACAGTATTCTTTGATACTTTTGTTTCTTCAGAACACAAACTAGCGGACGATGCTACATAGGGCGTCACTGAACTAGCTTCTACTGTTAACATCAGGTTCCCCTTAGAATCCATTACCAAATTTTGTGCTTCTACAATTTCTGTTGCTTGTTTGGTTAATAATTCTGGTTTCTCTAGATTATTGATAGTGTCAGACGGAGGGAATTAGATGCCAGTGGTTGTCTAATTGGATTTATAGTTTCCAATTGTCGCACCAGTTTATCGATAGACTCATTAGAGTTTGGAAATAGGCTTTGGTGTAATCCTAATTTCTCTATACCTTCTAAAAGTTCAGCTTTTAAGGTAAATCTTGTTGCGTCATCCTCTATCATATATTTGCATTTATTTGAATGTGTTGTCTAGATTGCTGTCCTTAGCGAACGCTAGTAATCAATCATGTTTAAAGTTTAAATGTTATGGGAGTCAGTTTAGAATTTATTTTTCTAAATAAATTAAATAGTTTATTTACAGAATCTACTAGCTTTATCAATACTACATGAGTAATGTTGATGGTTCACAACATTTGTGAAAATGCCAAAAACCTATTCTATTGTTTCTCATAGGAATTAGACGACCATTAATCAGGGAATATTAACTGGATTTTGCTCTAGTAACAAAATTCTCTCATCAAACAAAAATATATTATAGAGTTTAATAATAGAAGTTTCTAGAAAAGTTTTTGATTTTGATCCGGAACTTAACGATTTGCTCATGCAAAAATATACCTGATTAATGTCATGATTTTGCCGCCATCTATCCTAAGAGGGATTTTGAGCAAACGGACACTTAAACTGCGATCGCCCTATGGCACCCCTACAACTGCATAAGCTTTACCCCTGGCACTTCCAGCATCACTGTAGTAATCGGGCATCACTTGCAACCCCTGACCCGCTACGGCATCTCAAGAGATTTGAGGAAGCAGCGATCGCCTTAAATGAGTGTCACGCGATCAGCAACGCAATTGCAGTTGAGGGCAAGTTGGGTATGGTTAAAGCATCCATGCAGGGGATTGTCGCGCTTAACAAACAGCCTTTTTACCCCACTCCCAACCTCCTTTCAAGGTTAAAGGTTTAACAAAGAGGTACTTGAGGCAGAAAAATACACTATCGAGTAAGTTTTATATAAGTCATTACAAGGTTTTTAGGTGAAGTTAACACGCTTCAACCCAAGCTAAGATAGCCCTATCAACTTGAGCATCTCTGGCTACATCAAGCGCTGTGACTGTACCCAGTTCAAATTCGGTTGGCTGAGTTTTAATACTGGCTGTTTGATTGGTGTGATCGCCCTTGCCCACACCCAACACCAACCGTCTCTCACGCGACATCCCACAGCAGCACACACCAGTATCGAAAGTATTTCCTGACATTTTTGGGAGAAAAAACTGCTGTGAGAGTTACTGGATAAGGATAAAAACTGGTTACAAATTTCTCAAATCCCTGTAGAATCCTAAAACAAATTAGTAGCCTACTTTAGCTGACTACTAAAACAGATGTGTGATATGTGCGTTAATTATTGCAACTATCTATAGATAGATTATTAATTAGAAAAACTATCAACCCGCAAATCACGCCAGATATCAGAAACCTGCCAGCCAGTATTACCAACCGATTGTAGAACTGGATAACTTTGCGCCGAGGATTGGTAAGCTGGATATTCTGTGGCTGGATGAGCGATTTCTTCTGGTGGCTGTTGCTGTTCGACTCTTTCGGCAGTGGCGGCAGTATCAACCGCATACAGTTCTTCGGGTAATGGTTGTGAAACTACAGACTTTTTGAGAGCGCGAAACTCAGGCTTTTTGATAATAGGTTTCATAATTATCTGGGTGGTAAAAGCTTGATAATGAAAACAGAAGCAGTTAAATCAAGTAAATAATCTATATATAGTGAGTGATTTACATCAGAGTTACAAGTAGTGAAAACAAGATAAATTGTTCGGTTTCTGAAGTCTTGCAATTGACGACAAATGCAAAGATATAAGAAGCATGAAAAACCCCAACCGTTAATGAAGGTTGGGGGATGAATAAATAAATCTTAACCCCATGATGACACAACTAAATACCAGAAACACTACCTTCAGGCCGGAGGTGGGACGATGACCAAACCCACCTCTGGCAAAAAGACCGCAGCCGCAGTTCCCCCCAAGCCAAAGCCAGCACTTGAAACCACAAAAGATACTCAGCAGCAATCCAATCCAGCATCAGCAACCATTGAGGTTGCGGCTGTTGAAGTTCCAGAGTTGACCGAAGATGAACAAAGAGATCGCTTGCACTTGGAGCGAAAAGTAGAACACGCTTTTTATGAAGCGGGGAAGGCGTTGACCGAGTTGCGCGATCGCCGATTGTACCGTTCGACGCATAAAACCTTTGAGGAATATTGCAAAGATAGATTTGGATTCGAGCGCCGTCATCCTTATAGATTAATTGAAGCGGCACAAGTTGTAGACAATCTCAAAAAAATGTGTCCAAATTGGACACAAAATGAATTTGAAGACAATGGAGCAACAGTCCAATCTGGTCAGACCCAAATTCTACCAGCTAGTGAAGGACAAGTACGCCCACTTACTAAATTAGAAGCACAAGAGCAGCAACAAGTATGGCAACAGGCGGTAGAGCAAGTTGGTGGGAAAGTTCCTTCTGGTCGGGTAGTCAAGGACATCGTGGACAGAATTCGTGAGCGAACTAAAATCCCCAATCCGTACAGAGTTGGCGAAATCTGTGTTTTCTTACCCAAAGACAACCCAGATTTGCGAGGTAAGGGCGGTTGCTGGGGCGTGGTTAGTCACGTTGGGGATTACAGTTGCACAGTCGAGACATGGGATGGCGACTATACAGTAAAGATAGAACATCTCAAGTCCTTGGAACTGCTGGATGATGACTGTAAATTTATACAACAGTTGTGTCTTCGGTTGCGGCAGTTGCATACGGTGGCCGACCATGACCCTGCGGTGGATTGGCTGTTGCAGGGGTTGGGTAAACAAGCCAAACCTTATCTGTCAGCGTTGCAAGCGAAATTGCTGGCGGCTGTGGAACGCGAGTACAAGCTGAGTTGGAAACAGCACAGGTGATAGCGACAATGGGAGCAAAGCAACAAATAAGTCGTTGTATGTTGGGCGATCGCTTAAATGAAATAATAGAAATGGGGCTTGAGCTTAATATAACTGCTGGTAAGATTAAGCAGTTTATGTGCATAGTTTTTCAACTTTGACAAGTGGCTGCTAGAGTATTGTGCCAATTTGAAGCTAAAGAACGGATTTTTTGAAGCTCCAATGGAGAAATCCGCTCCAAATTACGCAGAATTTGAGTCATACGTGGCTGATTTTTGAGCTTGTCATAATTACGAGCTAGAAAGTCCCAGTAAAAAAAGTTGAAAGGACAAGCATTATCCGTACTACGTTCACGATGGTTGTAAGTACAATTTTTGCAGTAATCGCTCATGTTATTGATGTAATTGGCAGAAGCAGCATAGGGTTTAGAGGCAATCATACCGCCATCAGCAAACTGTCCCATACCAATAACATTAGTTTGCATGACCCAATCGTAGCCATCAATAAAGGCAGCATGAAACCAATTCTCAAGTTCTTGAGGCGAAATCCCAGCAATCAAAGCAAAGTTGTTAAGGGACTTCCAAGGAATAAAATCACCATTTGCAATAATGATAATTATTCTGAGAGAGGAAGGAGAAGCAGCCGTCGGCTGCTTCTCCTTCCTCCCTTTTG
>NZ_JAVRBM010000166.1:0-5248 GCF_034531255.1 Nostoc sp. ChiQUE01b
CACAACTGAGGCTTCCGGCAAGTGGATGAGTTTGGTCAATAGTGAGATATTCGCCTGTTACCAATTGCGGATTGACAAAAAACAGGTGATTCTCCCTGAACAAGCAAAGCAATTATTGATAGAGTACGAACGCTCTAAAAATAAACCTCATCACCACCGTCACTAATTTAGTAAGTAAGCATTGAGAAATTTCTCTAATTACAACATCTGAATTATATTATGTCCGAACAACAACAAATCAAACTTTGGGATGATTGGGACGATATTAATTTGTCTACTCCAGAACGTCGCATTGAACGCTTAGAAATTCTGCTGTGCCAAAAAGTACACAAAGGCGAGGACATATCTGAATGTCTGCAAGTTTTGGAGTATTTGAAAAATTGCACGACTCACCAGAAGTTGGAGTCTGTTTTCTTTAGGCGAGTTCATTCTAAAATGACTTTCAACTCCTGGCAAATAATTGGTCAGGCTACCTTAATCTCTCTAAACGTTTTATTCTTGACATAAAAACCTCCCCAAAAATTAATCAAATTTAATCATTTTATTAAAATCATGACTCTGGAACTAAAGCATTTTGATCCCAGGCTCAATCAATGGATTTATACAGATGATCGCCAAACTATTTTAACTGAAAAGCTCAGTAATACTTTACTAGAATTTTACTTTCCTGATAAAAAATTATCCTTTGGACATTCGGATGAATACAGTACAGAGGAAGACTTAAAAAATCATCCAGATGGACATATCTTACTATTATCTTCAAAAACTCGCTTACTTTATGGAGAAAAGGAATGTTTAGAAACGATTCAAAAAATTTGTCCAGATAGTAAAGACCGTGGGGCTTATGGTTCCATCTTCCTTGGGGCTTGTAAAAATGCAATTCACGAAAAGCTAAACATTCTGGTAGTAGATGATTCTACTGATAACAGAGGTGAGAATGGAGGAATATTATCAAATGATTTGGCATATAAATTAGTTGGTGACTGTTATGGGCAGATTTCAACACAACTTTATGACAAAGTAACCTTAAGAGAATTCCAAGCAGATAAAAGCTATCGTGTAATTCAGCATCGATTTGGTTGGGTGGATGGAGCTGGGGAAGATGCCGCTAAATATCGTTTTGGCAAAGGAACACTCCGACCATACAAACTAGATGATATAAAATATGTAGACCCGAACAATGAACCCAAAATCGATATAATTCTTCCCATAAGTAGTTTTAAGGGAACAGATAAGGATAGACCAGCAGGGGCGACTAAACCTCAAATTAAGCCAGGATTATATCAGCAAAATATTTGGTTGGCTGAAAAAGGACAATCTCAGCATGGTCAGATGTCTATTTCTCAACTATTGGCATCTTTCCCCCAAGGAATTAAAGATTTTGCCGAAAAATTAGAGCTACAAGCTGAGAAACTAGCCTCTATTCAAGATGACCCTAGAATTGTTGCTGCTGACTATTGTGAAAAATACGAAAAACGCAAAGAATCATTGAACCAAAGTAAATTAAAAATAGGAGAACTTACTAGCCTTGAAGCAGATGTTAAAAACTTAGGGACAAATGATGACTTAGATGCAGATGAGGAATTAGATGACGAGAGTACTAAAGATGACTTGTTCATGTACAAGCTCATCAAAGCTGACTTGTTGGGTCATCAGCAGTTATTAGAAACGGAAAAAGTTAAACAGGAATTGAGTCGGTTTGTACAGAGCCAATGGCGAGATATCGCTTTAGGGAAAACGCTTACTTTTGACAGAGGGATGATTATCCCATCCAAAGATTTAAAAAATGGTGAAATCTGTGTTTCATGGGAAAAGAATGAAGAGAAAATTCTTAACTTCCGTTCTCCTTTTCTGAATTCTAACGGATTGTGTGTGTCTGCTAACAAGCACGTTAAAGATCGACTCGGGCCAGATGGTAAAGACCTCAAAGGTATAATTGTAGTCAATGACGAAGACCACAAGCGCATACAGCAAAGGATTGCACAGTTAGAAACGCAAGGGATTGATGTTGAAGAAATAGACCCAGCAGAAACAGAATCAGAACGCCAAGCACGAGACTACGATGGTGACTGCATTGGTGTGGCAAGAGCTAGCTTATATCCTAATTTAACAGCAGAGGCAGAGCGAAGAAATCTTCCCCAAAACGCCTATTCGCCCACGGTTAAGCTCAAAAAACAGTCATTTTATGATCCCAGCGATGGAACCCAGCCCCCTTTTGAAAAAATTGCTATTCACATGAGTGATAGCATCAGCGTGGGCATAATCAACAATCAAGTGACAGCACTGGAGGCATTAGAATCGGAAATTGAGGTACTAAACACTTATGGTACTTTAGAACAAAAATTAGAATATTTAGAGCAAGTATCTAGCCATTACCAAAGTTTATTTGAACAGGAATATAGCGAGAAGGCCAAACCAATTAGAGCAGAGTACAAGCCTTTCATGCAATCTGTTGTAGCTCTAGCAGAGAATCCTAACAGAACGCCAGAAATTATTCAGCAGGCGATGGATGTTAACCGCCTGATGTACCGGGAAATGATTGGTGAGGGATGTTATCAAAACCAAATAGCGGTTGATTTATTCAAAAGTGTTAAAAAACCTGAGATGGATAAAATCAGGGAAAACAGCCGCTACTTGTATCGTGATGTTAATTATATTAAAGATAAAAAGTCGCGTTCAGTTTATTTAAACAAGGGGATAACACCAAAGGGCTACTCACCAGTAGAATTATTGATTAGCCAAACTAATAAATATTTCCAAGAATCACAGTTAGAATCGCGTCCCATTGTCCAGTTTAAAGACTTGTTTCAAGGAGTAGAATTTACACCACAGCAAAAATTTGCAGCGATCGCCGCCAAATACGAATTTGATCTGAAGTTCAATGCTGCGGTTCGTGCCTCAAGGCGGCGAGAAACAGAGTCTGGCCCTAGCGCAGTTGTTCAAACGGATTCAGGAACGCAACTCGAAATTACCAATCTCACCCGTTACGGGCATCCCTTAATCTGGAAAGCCCAGACACTTAATATTCGCCTAGATGAGATTAAATTCACAAACAGTGAACGCCCCCACAAATTACTAGCAGTTGCACAGATAGATGGCGAGGTTGGGTCAGATGGAAAACCCGCTTACCGCAACCTGGGGACAGTTAGCCAACAATCTGTGACTGACCACAACCTCAAGGCGGGGATGGCCACGCAGGGAGCTAAACTCCTAGAACTAAAACCAGAACTTACTAGAACCCAAACTAAATTACTTTTCGACAAGGCACAAGAGGCGGCTCTCGCATTTTACGCTTCTATCCCAGAGTCAGAAAAACTTGCATCTGCTGCCGCCGCTTGGAACATCTGTGCATCCCGCCAAGATGAACTTGAAGTTGCAAGAAAAGAAAACGCAAACCCCCAAGCTTACGCTAAAAAAGTTTCTAATTTTGCCTTCGCTGCTTTCCCCAATGAGATTATCTCTCGCTTAGATAAATTGCAATTTACCGAACCAAAGTTAGTCACACTGAATAATGAAGCGAATCAATTTTTAGGTCGAGACTGGAACGCTCATGAAAAACATCCGATAGAAATCAGAGCTTCTCACCACCCAGTCGGACATGAACGCCACGTTTCCAGGCTAATGTTTGTCCAGGATACTGACGGCGAATACAAGGAATTCGCCATGCTCGAAACCAGAACTGCACAGCTTCCCATTGGTACAAAAGCGCTCTCTTGTATGGTTGGGATAGAACCTGCTACCGCCAAAGCAACTATTGGACTACCAGGAAACGAACCGGTTGAAATTACTATCCGTGAACTCAAGAACTTCTCTTATGCAGGACTTGTTTTTAACGCCGAATCGGTCAACTTAGAATTTGGCACTATGCCGGTAGCTGACAAAACAGTAAAAATCAAAATTGATGGCAAAACTCTGGGGGAGTTAGACAGTGATTCTGCCCAACAGTTAAAAGAAATTAATTATCTCAAAAATGGTAATCCCCTAAAATTAAAGCTCACGTCAATCTCTGAGACAGGAGATCAAGCTTTTGTCCTGGGTGAGTCTCCCAATGGAAATCTCCTCAAAATTAATAAAATTAACTTCTATGATTTTTCTGGTCAGACATTCAACGATCAAGATTACCGAAAACTGACTATCGAAACCTCAGCTTCTAAAACTAGAGATGCAGTATTTCTCAATGGTGAACCCTTGGGAGTGTTGCACTTCAAAAAAGACAAAGACGCGCTCAGACAGCTTGGATTGCTCAAAACCGAAAAACTTACCCCAGCCCCCGCTATTATTGAAAGTAACTTCTCTGTTATTTGCGCTCAAATTGATCCTAAGACCGTTGAATATCCTACTATTTGGACGAAGGAATTTCAGGCTTTTGGGACTCAATCGGTTAACCCTCAACAGCAAGAGATGATTGAGAAGAGTGCGAAAATTCTACATCAGATTAAAAAGCGTCCTACTTTCTTATTTTCGACAGAATCAAACAAAAAACTTGCAGTCATGGGCTTGGCTGTTGACAACCAGAAAGCTGAGACTGTGACTAAATGGTTAACTGCTCAAAAAGTTGAATGGCAGCAAGTACCAACAGAAGATGTGATCAAGGAAACTAAAAAAGGTCTAGCCGTATTTAACTTGGTTGATAGCTCCATCCCTGCCAAAACTTTAGAAAGCATGACCAAGAAATTTGGGGCTGTGATTGAAACGGATAGTGAGTATCAACAAAGAGTTAATTCCCTCGCTACACGACCGCAGTTTTTGAAACCACCAGAACAAACAGCACAATCCCCACCTAACCAATCAACTCTATTACTCTCCACTACTCCTTCTACACCAGGCATTAGTAATGGTGTGAAAACCGAACTTCTAAGTGTAGAGAAGCTCCCGACAGTCACTATTGATGACTTGAGAAATTGGTACAATGCCGCAGATAAGTTAGGGAAGCCGGAAAATTACAAAAAACGCATTGTAGAAGTGGCCAATCAGTTTAAAGCTGGTGAGCAATTGTCAGCCGAAGCGTTGACAGTAATGAATAAAGATAAATTTGAACTTGAAGCCATCAGTCGGCTCACTCAAATTGCTCAAAGGATTGGCATGACCTGGGGTAAATCTGATGAAAATGGTACTCAAGTTCTAGGAAAGATTTATGACTTGGTTTTCAATACCGAGCAAAGGGATTTAACTATTTCGCAGAAAAATGGGGAGGTATAGCAATCGTCAAGGTGGTTAGGACAAACAGTATAATCTATGAGTAAAGTAA
>NZ_JAVRBM010000167.1:0-5143 GCF_034531255.1 Nostoc sp. ChiQUE01b
GGGATTTTATTCTTGATGCTTTATTTGCATCAAATTTTTCGTGAAATGGTATGAGATAGTGGAAGCAATTCTCAGTTCGCAGTTAAGCATGGTAGTTTTGGTAAGAATAGATCGGGTATTGTGTGGGAATTTAATGAAACTTCGGGATTATGTAATCTGAGAAGTTAGTCGGGAGTATCCAAATGTTTTTTCAAAGTGTAGGGGCAATCAGGAGTTTTGATTCCACTGGCGTAAGGTAATTTATAGGATGCCCAAAGCTGCCACCGTAAAACATCGACTCCAATAGTTGAACTACCGAATTGTACTCGAGAGTCTTTGTCTGGATTTTGTATAACATTTTTGATTATGGTATTTATCGCTTCTATCTTGAGATTATTCGGTATGCCCATTAGTAGTTTTGTAAGCCACTGTTTGATTTGTGGTGACTGTAGCTAGTCTTTGATTTGGTCATCAGTGGGAGTTAGGCGATTGACTAATAGCGTGGGATTTTCGTTATCTTTATTAACTTGACTTGTGGGCTGGAATAGCTGCTGAAAATTAGCATCTGTGTTGGACATAAAATTAATTGTTTAAAAGAGAATATCTATATTATAGATAAATTGGATAAACCCTAGAATAGCTAATATTTTTTAGAAGAATATTAAGATAAGCAAATATAAAACTTGATTTATCTCTCCAAAGGAAATTATAAAGAATTGACTAACTAATTATGTTATAAATATTAAATAAGTTCTTTATGCAAGTATCAAATAAATACTATGCACCCAATAGAGTTTAAGAAGAAGTGGAAATTAAGTTATCGAGAGCTTGCCCTGGTTTTGGGGTACGAAAGTGAATACACTACCCGGAACTGGAATATGCCAGGAGAACATAAACGGAATCCTCAGAATGTTGTTCGCGTAGCTTGTCGTCTTTTAGATGAAAAGTGGGAACGGGAAGGAAAAGCGCTCAATTCTTATCTTTAACCAGTTTTTTGTGACCGCTAATATTTTTTAAAATGACACTCCCCCGCCACGAAAAAGGCGGGTATTTTATGTATAGTTAGAAGTTCCAAGAAGTTCTCAGAGTCATGGGGATAGGGAGGTTTACCTGGCAAAATGAAGAACTAACAAGACCAGAAGTTGCGGCGATGTTAAAGCCAAAGGTTTCTGCAAGACAACTACAAGCATACTTGAATATCGCTCGGAAGTACTTGCCAGAGTTCCAGAAGTTCACCAACAAAAAAACAGGTGGTCTAGATGGCTATGCAAAGCTATACGAGTGTCACATTACAGTACTTCAGGAAATTCGCTCACTAGCTAGGGAGCATACTTTAGCTGACATAGAAAGTGAATTTCAACAAAGAGCATTAAACAAGTCAGAAGTGGAAAGTTGGAAGTAGTGCTTCGCCACACAAACTTTGCGTGGTGGCAAGCAGAGGGGCAGAGGTGCGGAGGGGCAGGGGGGAAAGAACTTGTCAAATCTCTCCTCTGCCGACCTCCACAAGCGCAATTTTGGGTTGGCAAACTAGTAGATTTTTTGTTACTTCCAACTTCGGTAATAAGGTGATTTTTAGATTTTTCCTAGAACAATGAAAAAAGGAGTAATTGCCTTGGCATCTAATAATTCTGTGCGAAGAACACAAACTCAAGTTCTGGCTAAGGCTAGCGCGGCGATTGGGCGCAAGTATCAGCATCACGTTTACGCGGCAGGTACGGCGACAATCATTGTCATGCAGTCAATGCCCTCTTATGGGTGGGGCTTATTTGATTCCGCTCAGACAGCAATGACTTGTATGTTCGGCGGCGCTGGTGGTATTGGTGGCGGTGGTGCAGCGGCAGCTAGTACTGCCATTAAAGCACTTCCCGCAGTGATCAATGCAACCATCACAGTGCTTTTATTTGTATACTTTGTGGCTTCTGGGCTTAAGGTTGCCAACGGCATTGGTGAAGGGCAGGAAGTAACGCAGATGGTTCAACAGCCCGTAGGCGTGTTTTTCATAATCCTGGTGCTTTGGATTGCTCAAAGTATCTTATTTAACGGCGTTACAGCCGCTTGTTAGTGATGAGCGAGTACAATAAATCGCCCATGAAACGGGTGAATCAGTCACTTGGTCAAAATGCAACAATAGGCATTTTTACTGGCTTTCAGTTTGCAGTCGCCTTATTTATGTTTGGTGTAGGCTTCATCATAGCGATTATGTTTGGGGCAGGAATAGTTTGGGGACTGCTGGCTGGTGTTTGGTTGAGTGCCACGGTGATAGTTTTATCTGGCAAGCGTCCTTACTTGTTCTGGTCAAGAGTGTTCCCAAGCGTTCCAACTTTCACTCGCGGCTATATCAGATATACTTCGCCCCAAAACAAAAAAAGGGCGGGTTTCAAGAAAATGCCTAAGCTATGGTAAAAAACAGTATTCGTAATCAAAAAATAGTTCCCTTTGAAGACTTTTTAGACTTAGCAACTTTAGTAAAACTAAAAAAGGGGAACTATCAAATTGGAGCTTACTTATTGAGCAAAAAACAAGTAAGCGACACAAATAACACCCTGCAACTAGTATTCGGATATGAATGCACTGGCTTTCACCCACTGTTTAATTCATCAGAGAGACTAGAGGCGAGTGTCAAGGCTTTTGAGAACGGCTGTAAAGAGTTCTCCGAGGGTGAGAAATTCACGTTTAGATGGTCTTCGTTTTGCGACGAAGACAAAGTGATTGAAAGCTATCGCCAGAGACTAGATAGCCCTGTATCTCAAGAGACAGAATTTTTGGATTGGGGGCAGGTTGCGCGGATGCAAGAACTGACGCGTAATCATCAGCGCAAGGATATCAAGCTCAGTATTTACACGACTTTTACTGTCCGCCCAGGAGGTACCGAAGGAGGTGACGCGGTAGATAGAGCGATAGTTAAGCTGGCGAACTTTTTACAGCGCAAATTCACCCCAACAGGAGCGACCGAACTCACAACAAAAAACTTAATTCAAGTTCTTGAAAAAGCGATAATTGTCTCTTTGCGCCATCAACAAATACTATCTGAGATGGGCTTGTTCCCCTCGCCAAAATCAGACAAGCAATTGTGGGGCGACCTAGTTGATAGAATGGGTGCAAAGGCTGTAAAAGTGCCCCATGCTCTGGTTTATGATACTGGTGAATTAAGGGAGGAGATTAACGAAGCCGCACCCAACCCATCGCGGTATAACGACCAATTACACGCTACATCCGTACTTCTGAATAACGGCATACCCCACGCTGATAGGCGCTGGGTATGTTTGCCCCATCAGAGTACTGACAAAAAGAAGTATATCGGTGTAATGACGCTTGCTCAAAAACCAGAGGTATTTGCTTCAACCCATCAGCAAGTACGCTTTTTATGGGACGTATTCTCACGCGAGGTTATTTATGATGTCGAGATAATAACAGAGATTAGCCCAGCCGATCAAAAAATGATTAGGCTTACCCAACAATTGATTACGAGGCGGTCAATAAATGCCTCCGCTAGCGCCAGCAAAAAGACTATTGACGTAGGAGCGCAAATTAATACGGAGCGGTCAGTCGATGCTCAGAAGCAGCTTTACACGGGTGATGTCCCGGAAAATGTAGCTGTCATAATCCTTGTTTATCGCAATTCTCCTTCCGAAATCGACGACGCTTGCAGGCTGATTTCAGGCTATATCAATCAACCTGCTGAGTTGATTAGAGAAATGCAATATACATGGTCAATCTGGCTTGACACTTTGCTGTTGAGACAGCGACCGCAGCTGACTTTTCCTTTCAACAGACGCGCCACTTTCTTTGCCAGTGAAGTAATTGGTTTAACGCCAGTCGTTCAAACAGCGCATGGCGATAAACAAGGCTTTGAATTAGTTGCACACGAGGGTCAATCCTCGGTTCACATTGACCTATCAAAGCCGAAAAACATGATGGTAATCGGCACTACCGGGAGTGGGAAATCGGTAATAATTGCCTCTATTATTTATCAATGCTTGGCGTTGGGAATGTCAGTATTAATGATTGACTTGCCAAATGATGATGGTTCAGGAACCTTTGGAGACTTCACGCCCTACTTTAATGGGTTTTACTTTGATATCTCTAAGGAATCAAACAACCTTGTACAACCGCTAGACCTATCAAAGATTCCTGAATCGCAGTGGGAGGAAAGGACAAAAGCCCATCGAAATGATATTAATTTAATCGTACTTCAATTAGTTTTAGGAACACAAAAGTTTGATGGCTTACTATCACAAACTATTGAATCTGTAATCCCTTTGGGTACAAAAGCCTTTTACGAAGATGCCGACATAAAGGAGCGATTTGAATTAGCGCGAAAAGCAGGGATAAACACCCCAGAGTGGGCGAATACCCCAACATTGGCAGATATGGAGAAATTCTTCTCGCTTGCGTACATTTATTTAGGCTATCAGGATGACAATGTAAAAAAAGCGTTAAATTACATCCGCTTGCGGTTACAGTACTGGCAAGCTAGTAGTATCGGTAGCGCTATCTGCAAGCCTTCAACCTTCCAGGCTGATAGCCAGTTGATTACCTTTGCACTGACTAATCTGCAATCAGGCAAGGATGCAGAAGTGTTCGGGATGAGTGCATATATCGCCGCGTCCCGTCAATCCCTTTCCTCGCCCAACAGCGTGTTCTTTATGGATGAGGCTAGCGTATTGCTGGGATTTTCCGCATTGTCGCGGCTTGCAGGTCGTAAATGCGCTACGGCTCGAAAGCAAGGCTGCCGGGTGTTTCTGGCAGCGCAGGACGTTATCTCTATCGCCAAATCGGAGGCAGGAGAACAAATATTACAAAATATGCCATTACGGTTGATTGGACGAATTGTCCCAGGCGCGGCTAATAGCTTCTCTGAGTTGCTGGGCATCCCTAGAGAAATTATCGATAAAAACGAAAGCTTTGTCCCTAATATTCAGCAGCTATACACTTTGTGGCTGTTGGACTACAACAACAAATATGTTTGCTGCCGCTATTATCCCTCGTATCCCCTGCTGGCGTTGGTCGCTAATAGTAGAGAAGAACAAGCCACGCGAGATAAGTTCAAGAAAATTCACGGCGACAAATTCACCTGGGTGGCAGAATTTTCTAAATATTATGTCGATTGCATTAACGCGAATTTCTCACAAACAATAAAAAATCAATTTATATGGACTGATGT
>NZ_JAVRBM010000168.1:0-5068 GCF_034531255.1 Nostoc sp. ChiQUE01b
GTATGACTATAATGATGAACAGTTACCGACTGAAGAAACAATTCGTGTCAAATTGTGATTTGAACGATAATTTAGCCAAACGGTCACGAAATACTTCACTCTGTATGTCACTTAAAGGATAAAGTGGCCGTTTTTAAAGCATAAAGTGGCCGCAGTAGTAAAACCTTAGAGAAAGGCGAATAAATAAGATTTACTGTGAAAGATCCAGTCTTATCTGCCTCAAAACATCAATTACCTCAGCCCGCCACAGCGAAGAGGGATGAGGCATAAATTTTCTAAGATTTTTAGCAGTAGGGGTAATGCCTTGTGCATAAAGTACTGGAGCGAGTTGGCGCACTTCTCGACAGCCTTGCTCAATAGCTAGTTTATGGACGAATTTGCGGTAATCTTTATAGCGTAAAGAAATAGCATGGCACACAATAGGGCAATAGTGGTAGAAAGTAGCCAAACCAACACCAGTTCTCTTAGCTATTTTTCTTAGAGAAGGTGGTGGATACTCGTCGCTAAACAAAGCTAATTCAAGTATGTTTCTTATGTGCAAAAATCTTAGCTGCTGTTGATATTCACTATATCTAGTAGCCAAAGATGCTGATAAAGATTTTGAGCAAGCAGTTAAACTATTAGGAGTTTTGAATCCTAAACGAACAGCTAATTGAGTTAAAGAAGGAGGTGGTTCTTCTTCAGTAGCTAGCTGCATCGCCTGAATAACTCGTTCGCACTTAGGACTACTATTTGAAGTAACTAAAGCAGGCTGTGATGATAATTTTTTCGCTTTAGGAGCAGGTAGAGAAACTAGCTGGTTAAGAGTTAGAGGTAATATTTTAAGTTGAAGAAAATCGACAAGATTAGTTGATAAGGCATAGCAGATTTTCAAAAGTTTATCTAAATTTGGGATGGCTACACCTGAATACCAATGTAGAATTTCATATCTCGATAACCCAAGCCAACGACCAAAAGCGGAAACATTACCTTGAGTATATTGATAGACGTAAGCTTCTAGGATTGTTTTAATAGTCTCTCTTGGAGGTGGACAAGGCAATTCAGGAGCTTGAGCAATTAAATTTCCTAAAGTCTTAACTATCCAAATCTCTTGCTGTAAATTGGGTATCTCCTCGAACAATCTCTTATCTGGCAAAGATACTTCATAGTTAATCCCCAACCAACCACCACATTTGAGACAAAATCCAGGTCGTGAGTTATGCCACAGGTGTAAAAATTCAAGGCCACAGTGAGGACATTTTGATTCTAAAAATCGATAATGGATGGGACAAATTCTAGCGGGTTTCAAAGCCCACAGTAGAGGTGAATAAATGACTTGTTGATTATTTAACCAGTCTTGATAGCAATAAGGACACCAAGTATGAGAATGCTTGAGCAATCCCAAAACTGGGAAGACTTTTGCCCAAGGTAGCATTGTCAAAAACTGTAAGTCAGTACGTTTTGTCAATATTTCTAGAGCAAAAACCAGCTGTTTAGCTCCAATTTGTGTTCCGTTTAAAGCTTTTACAGAAGCTTGCCCATACAAACTTACAATACTTTTAGAATTCAAGGGATTGGTAGTATGGTTATGCCCAACTATTGGTTTTATCTCTCTAGCCAATAAAGTTCCAGGCAATACGCTATGAGCTGCGGCTAGACGAGCAACATAGCTAGTCAGACTTTCAACATAACAAGTACCAAGTCCAATCGGTTCCAGATGAAACAAACGGCTAGGACTGGGAGTAAATTCTGGTTCTTTCAGCCACAATTCATCGTTAACCGCCATGTTAGTCATCATCT
Organism: Nostoc sp. ChiQUE01b; assembly: GCF_034531255.1. Lineage (NCBI taxonomy): Bacteria > Bacillati > Cyanobacteriota > Cyanophyceae > Nostocales > Nostocaceae > Nostoc > Nostoc sp. ChiQUE01b. Next base: position 1,780 of record NZ_JAVRBM010000168.1, read on the forward strand.
GAATTTACCCCTACATCATCTCTTTTAGGTTTTCTTTGTCCAACACGACCTTTTTTGAGTTGGGAATGTTTGGCTGGCATTTTTATTCCATATTCTGTTGAATATTGCCGCTCAAAAAAACTGGATTCTTCTTGAAAGCGTTTAAATCCCTGTTGTGCTTCTTCCTTAATTTTGTTGAGCCGGGATGCAGAAAAAGCACCTAATTTAAGATGTTTGCTATTAAGAGTCCGAGCTTCTTCAGAATAGGCAACTCTCAAAGAACGAGTTAACCAATTCTTCAATAGCCCCACACAGCCAACTGAGCCAGAAAAAAGATACTCATAGTGTTGTTCTAATTTTGGTTCTTGTACAAGCGGAATGTGGCGTTGAAAAGTTCTAATTACTCTGATAAATTCAGCAATATCTTCTGGGTTATCAGCTTGGTAAGGTAACAGGTGAATATCTTCGCTACGCCGCCCTATTTGCCCATTCAAGGTAGGACAGTTAAGCAGTTCATAAGTTCCAAATAAAATATGTACTGTACCAGTAAGATTAGCAATAGACTTAATCCAGTTCATTTGCTGTAACATCTGGTGTCCGCCTGCCATCATAAATAAATGCTGTGCCTCGTCTACAGTAAAAGCTTTTACCTGACGATAACGAAATGCTTTTTCCATTGCTCGGCGTAATGCAGGCGAATCTTGGCGGTAAGCCCGATTTAACAACCCCAAATCCTTTGCCTCACCGTGAGGAATTTCATAATCAATTTTGTATTCAATCAAAACTTCCTGAAGGGATTCTAGGGCGCGAGTGTAATAATCTTTATAGCTAAACTTTCCTTGTTCTGTTGGAATAGCTTCAATACCAGCAACAGCAATTTGACCAGGATTTTTGCGTAATGAGGGGAGAAATTCGTAATTTAGCAGATTTTCCAGACGCAAGCGTAAGGTTGTTTTTCCTACACCAGTCACACCAAAAACTAAAAATACTAAAGTGTCAGCTGGCTCCAGAATATTAATTAATAAAGTATCTAAGGCTTGTTTGAGCCTTTGATGTGGAATAGTGATACTTTTGAAATAATCAGTTTTGATATCGTTCGGCTGTAAGAGAAGTTCTTCTGGAAAAGAGTGCGACTGAATTTTTACCATAGCTCCTCTGTATTGTAAGCTTCTATTTTGGTTAAATCTATTAATTTTTTTGCTGATGATTTTGGCTTTTTAATGATTTCTGAACCTGCCAAAATATTTTTATCTACATCTTGAACATTAGCTAAATAATTGTGTTTACTTAATTTACTTTCAATAACTGAGCTTTTTTCAATCAAAACCAAAATATCTTGTTGTGCTAAATCATGTAAGCGTTGTAATAACAAAGTTTCTTGGGCTTCAGTTCCTTCTAAATATGTAGCTTTCTCTTGAGCAGATAGAGTAATTCTTTGAGTGTGTTTCTGCCTTTTTCGACGTAATTGTGTGCTAGCTATGTTCACTTCTTTTTCGGAACGATTTTGGAAGTATTTGTAATATTCAGAAATACAGCGTATCCAACGTCCCTTAACGTAAGCATAAGCAGTCCCCATATCAAAAGGGTCGTAACGAATAGGTACATTAGTTCCTTCAATTTCTGGTCTTATGAACGAATCATCAATTGACCAATAGTAGAGATAATTAATTTTCACGCCTCTACTTTGTTGAACTTTTGCTGTTCCTTTAGGTGTAGAAGGTAAGGTAAAAATCTTAAAATTATCATCATAAACAATCTGTTTCTGAGGGCGATAACCACTTGAGTTTAGCCCTGACATAAAATTTTGACGTGGGCTTTGTCCTAATGTTGGATGTTCTCGGCAATCATAAAATTCGTAACAATACGAACAAAAGTTTTCGTAGAGTTGATCTAGTGTCCAAACAGCTTGATTTTTGGGATTATTTGATTTCGTGACTTGGCGGACATTCTTAGTAATTTGAGTATTGCCTCTGAGATTATAAAAAAACTCTGTATTTGTAGTTCCAAAAATACGTTCAATAATTGAACCAAATCTGGCTTTCGCAGCTGGTCGCTGCTTTTTGGTACATTCAAAAGCAGCTAACAATGTCTCAAAGTATGTACTACTAAATTCTGTCCCACCGTCAACAACTATTGTCTCTGGTAATTTCTCAAATCGCTGTACGCAGATTCTTAATACCATCATGCAACTACGGTAGCTTGGCTCGTCAAAAGTTAGGTAAACTGCGAGAATACGTCGGCTGTAAGCATCTATTAACAGAGTTGCCCAAGGTCTACCAAGAAGATAACCTGTTCGAGAGCATACTAACTCAATATCCAGTTGCGTATGGTCAATGTGTGCTATCTCAAATGGACGGTCGCCATGACATGGCGTGGTTAATTTCAACTCCCAATACAATAAAGATTGTTGATAAGCTGCTCTGTTTCCCTTACGTTTTTTTGTTTGCCTATAACCAGAACGATGTTGAATTCTAGAACAAAATGTAGCGTAGCTAGGCAGCTTATCTGTTAGACCTGCTTTCTCCCATTCTCTTGCTAGAATTCCATAAACAGCTAGTTTGCTTCTTTGTTGAAAAGTTTCATAATATTCTTCAATTATTTTGTCAATGAAATCTTGAGACGATTGAGAAATTCTGGGTAAGCGATTGCCTCTAGCATTAGAGTTATTTAGCAGCCCAATATAACCACATTTGTACGCCTTTTGTGCTGCTATAAACTTAGCTTTCCATCTGCGAATAGTACGTTGTGGAACAGTTTCTTTATCTCTATAACTGTCATTAAGATAAGGTTCAATTACTTCATATCTTCGGTTAGCTTCTGCCAAGTCTTCAGGACTAGCTTTCAAAAAACGCTCCATTGCTTTTGGAGACATTTTTACTTGATTATGAGTTTTAGGTTCCAGTTGATTGGGTTTAACATCTAAAATATTCAGAATCGTTCCGTTATTGGGTTGTGATTTCATCATTTGTACATAAGCTACCGCGATTTCTTGGTCACGGAAAAGCTGTACTTTTTCTGGCTCTGCTAAGGGTGCAGCACTCAAATTAATGTAAATTTTTTGTGTAGCTATTAAAGCATTTATGTCATCAGGATTGCTCTGTTGAGTATGAATCATCTCCCAATAACTTATACCCGGATTTAAGCTAATTAACTTCACCAAATTTTCAGCTATTTCTGGGTCAATTTGGTAATCTTCAGTAGCATAGGCTTTGAGAAATAGTCGATTTCTGTATTTAATCCAATCAATTTCTGTATCTAACGGGACTTAAACAAAAATTAAGCCCAAATAAAGCCCAAACTGGCTTTGTAA
>NZ_JAVRBM010000169.1:0-4970 GCF_034531255.1 Nostoc sp. ChiQUE01b
GTCTAACATCAGTCCATATAAATTGATTTTTTATTGTTTGTGAGAAATTCGCGAATTGCAGCTATGGTCATTCCCCAGGTTTCTGGATGGATTGAATCTCAACTGTTAGTTAAATCTCTCCAAGGTCTAATATTACCAAAAACTATTAGTAGTAATCAGGTTTTAAATAATGGTCGAATTGCCTTTCCTACTGCGGCTGGTACTCCTGTAACTAGTGAGTTTGGTTGGCGGATACACCCAATTACAGGCGATCGCAAGTTTCACGCGGGGATTGATTTTGGTGCAGTAAAGGGTACGCCAATTTATGCGATTGATGCTGGTCGAGTAGTTTTTGCAGGCGACAAGGGTGGTTATGGCAAAGCAGTTATTATTCAGCATCAGGGAAGTTTATCTACTCTGTACGGTCATGCCAGTCAGCTGTATGTACAGCAAGGACAACTTGTTGTCCGTGGGCAGATGATTGCAGCAGTAGGTAGTACGGGCTTTTCCACGGGGCCGCATTTGCATTTTGAAGTTCACGTTAATGGTGTAACACAGAACCCCCGTCCTTATTTACGCGAATATTTAGCAACCCGTTGAAAGTTATTTAGCTATTGGCAAAAGAAATGCAAATTGTACCGATTTTTATATCAGGTGTAGTTGGTGCAGCCTGCTCTGTTGCATTTTCTTATGGAGTAGCTTCACTGCCATGTGGATTGGTATCAAGGGGTGCGGATAGTGTTTGCCAAGTGCGTAGTTTCGGTAAGGCAGTTGATAGTTGGAAATTTGGGTTTATCGTTGGTGGTTTAGTAGGATTGGTTTTCAGTCCTCGTCATCAATTGATATCCCGTTTTCAACCCATTCATTTGTCAACTGCTTCCTTAATTACTTTGGGAATTTATTTTTCAATTTCTCAAAGTACTAATGTTTATTCATTGTCGTCAAATAGTTTAAAAAGAAGAGTTAGTGCAAGAGATTACTCACCACATCCTTATTCACCACGTTTGAGTGCTTTTTTAGCAACAATTCGTTGGGCAGAAACAGGAACCAGTGAGCCAGAAAGTTATCGCAAGTTAGTATTTAAGGGAACTTTTAATGATTTTTCTACACACCCGTTAAAGAAACAGTGCGCTCCTATTAATGGTAAAAATGTTTGTTCGACTGCGGCTGGTGCTTATCAAATGTTGGATATAAGTTGGTATGACCTTCAGCCAAAGTTAAACTTAAAAGATTTTAGTCCAGCTTCTCAGGACAAGATGGCAATTGAATATATTCGTCGTAATAATGCTTTAAGTGACATTGAAGCAGGAAGGTTTGATACTGCGATATGCAAAGTAGGTAGAATTTGGGCTTCGTTTCCTTGTAATAATTACAACCAAAATGCTAAATCAATCGATAAACTAAGAATTTACTATCAGCAGCAATTACAAAAGTTTGAAATTTCTAGGAGGTAAAAATCATTGATGTTATTACCATACAATGACACTAATGGTAATATTGAATTTCAAAAAAAACAGCTTTTGACTGCAATTTTACAGGCCAAACAAGATGGTTCGGGCAATGAAGAGATTATAGAGAATATACGGGAAGCTTTACCTTCCCCAATGGTTTATTATGCTGAAACTATTCTACAACAGATTGATTTTAGAGCAAAATTATCACGTCCAGTTGTTGAATTTAACTTAGAATTTTTATTTCAGGTAATATACGAATCAGTAATTGCAGGTACAAACGATGAAGAAATATTATCAATATGTGCAGAACACTGTACTTTAAACCAGTACGAGTTTGTACGTTACGCACTTGAATATATTCATATCAATCGGATGCCATCACAGTGGGAGCAAAATAACGTATATCATAAGATGATTGAGATAGTTAACATATCACCAATTGAATCTTTATTTGAATACGTTGAATCAATCAAAAATATTTATTTTAAGCAGATTGGATATGAAGTAGTTCAGGAAAATCTTTATAATTTATTTTTGAGCAATAAAGAAACTAGTTATTTTACTGATTTAGCTAGTAAATCTAGAGATAAATGCATTAAAAACTATTGTTACCGAACGGCAGTGCTTGTCGCGCGTGCCATAGGTAAGCCATTAGATTTAAAACTGACAGGTGATGGCTCAATTATTTTAAAAGAGCCTAAATATTTAGATAGAAATACTGGTGCAAATGAGATTGCTACTTCACAAAATTTAACTATGTTGCAGGCAGGGAAGTTATTAGTTGATACGTTAGAAGATTTTAATATTAATGCTAAGTATGTTGATGCCAAAAATGGCCCCACTTTTAACCGTATTAGGGTAAAACTGGGACGGGGTGTTAGTTACAAGAAAGTAGAAGACATTGGTAATGACTTAGTGCAGCAGCTTGGTGAAGAGTTAGGCTTGAAATTTGCACCAATGGTGAGTGTAGTGCCTGGAGGAGTTGTATTTGACATACCCCGATTAGATAGACAATTTGCTTATTTCCGCGATCATTTTACTTTTGACAGTGAACCTGACATTCATTCTGTATCTATTCCTGGTGGTGTTGATGTAGATGGCACCTATGTCGAAATTCCACTTTATAGCGACAACGTAACCCATATCTTGGGTGGTGGACGAACGCGGGGTGGGAAGTCGCAATTTGAGAAAGCAGCAATCTTATATTTAGTGCGGCAGTATCCACCTTCTGTTGTTCGATTAGCGCTTTCGGATGTTAAGCGCGTGACCTTTGGTAAATTTGATGGGCTACCCCATCTTGTTGCCCCAGTTGCGCGTTATGCAGAGTCTACCGCTAACTTGCTTGATTACTTGGTAGAAGAAATGGAATTGCGCTACCAAGAATTTGAGCGCCACAGCAGTATTGAAACGATCGCACAGTACAACATGCGGTTTGCACCTGATTTTGTCATGCCGCGAGTGATTTGCCTGATTGACGAGTGTTTTGATCTACTTTCCGATGATAACTACTGCGATCGCATTGAGACTGCGCTGATGAAGTTGCTTGCAAAAGCGGGTGGTGCAGGGATTCATGTACTGTTGTACACGCAACGGCCTGATAAAAACGTGATTGATCCGTTGATTCGCTCAAACTTTCCAGCCAAGACAGCCTTTGTTACGACTCGCCCTGAAGACAGTTGTATTATCCTTGGAGACGATAAAGACAAACGTGCAGTTTATTTACTGGGATACGGAGATTTCTTGTACAAAACGACTGAAGTGCTGCGACTCCAGGCGCTTTATGTAGCTGACGATGAAGACCCTGAATACTTCCAGCAATTACTCCTAGAAGCTAAAAATCAAAACGACCCCTACACAGCTTGGCAGTCTGGGTTGGACTTTGATGAATTTGTCGCTAGTTTGTACGGCGAGCGCAATAGTAAGGACATAGGTAAATCTAAAACTACTGCTGTTACTAAAACTAAACAGTCCAAAACTGATTTTGAGGGCAGTTTTAACTTTAAGGTACAGCTTGACGAGGAAGCAAGAAACTCAATTTTGAATTTGCATCAAAAGGGTTATCAACTTGATGAAATTGTCAAAGCGGTATTCAATTTATCCCGTCAAAATGGTAGATCGTACAAGAAATTTAGAAATGTTGTTGAGGATTTTTTAAATAGCTTGAAAGGTGGCGGTGAAGATGATATTTGAACTGACCATGCCTTTACCCCCTTGTATGAACGAAATTATCAACCAGGCACGGTCGAGTTGGCAAGCTAGTGCTGAACTTAAGAAGTACTGGACAAACTTAATTGGTGAATTTGTTAGAGAATGTGATTTTTGTTTGGATGGTGCAGTTTGGATTGAATTTCATTGGTATCTCAAAAATTTTGGACGAGATAGCGATAATGTAGCTGCTGCCGCCAAATTTATCATGGATGGTCTGGTTACAGGACAAGCAATCCGTAACGATAACTTGACAGTTATCCAATCACCTGTAGTTCATTATTATCATCGCAGTAGTGGTGATGATGGTGTGCTGTTGAGACTTTCACAATCACCTGATTTTCTGTTAGATAATTTTATTGTATCTAACCAATTTTCCCGAAACAGCTTAGAGAAGCACAGCCAAAAAATCACATATTTACTGTTAACTTAATTTTTAGATATATTGGATTTAAAGGATGACATAATGTTACGTTATAAAGACTACTGTCAGTTAATCGATCAGGTAAATGCAGGTAAAAATATTAACCTATGGGGCAAGCAAAATATTGGTAAGACTCTTACTGTTAAAAACTGTTTACTCAAGGATATTAACTTAGAGTCTGTTTACCTCAATCTTGAATATCCTTTTAGTGTGGATCATCTATTCAAAGTTATTCCTATTAGCTTCAGCTTTTACTACCAGCAGGATTGGCAAAATATCATAAGCAAATTATCTGATGGTTATAATAAACTGCTGGTGATAGATAATTTTGATAGATTACACTTTGTTAGCGATAGTTTTATCGACGACTTATTTCGATTACAACAGTTAGCTCAACTAGAAAATTTTTCTTTACTATTAATATCTCGGATGCCGCTAGAATATTTCCATTTTTCAGGTTTTGCTAACTATTTTAAAAAATTGGAATTGAACGAAACTAATACTTGGACTTTTGGACAGTAGATATATGGCTTTTAGATACAGCGCTTCCGGCTATTATGCAATACAGTTTTTCTCCTTGTCCTCTCCTATCAAAGCTTTCAGATTTGGTGATGTACCTCATAGCTGCCGTAAGTGCTGTATCGTTTTTTGGTGATATCCACTTCGGGTGGAATGTTGGTTTAAGCAATAAAGCAAGTTCGACTCTTGCTATCACCATTGAGGATGAAACTACTACCGAGACTGAAAATTAACCAGTACGAATCTATTAAATAGTTTTGGAGTTGTTAATAGAGTAAGGGGTAGGTTAGTAGTGTAGTTCTCAGTAAATCCCAATCCTTGCCGGGGCGAGAGTAATTAACCCTCTTTTGTCACTCTAGGCAGAGGAAAAATAGAAATAAGGGATATTG